>CAZRFC010000038.1:0-17357 GCA_964598975.1 uncultured Mycobacterium sp.
GGTGGGCATCAACGTGCCGATCCGCACCGTCGTGTTCTCGGCGCTGTCGAAGTACGACGGCACCCGCAGCCGGCTGCTCAACGCCCGCGAGTTCCACCAGATCGCCGGGCGGGCCGGGCGGGCCGGCTATGACACCGCCGGCACCGTGATCGTCCAGGCGCCCGACCACGAGGTGGAGAACCTCAAGCAGTTCGCCAAGGTCGCCGACGATCCGAAGAAGCGCCGGAAGCTGGTGCGCCGCAAGGCCCCCGAGGGCATGGTGCCATGGGGCGAGAACACCATGAACCGGCTCGTCGAGGCCGTCCCGGAACCGCTGACGTCCAACATGCGGGTCTCCACGGCGATGATCCTCGATGTCGTCGACCGCCCGGGTGACCCGTTCGTCGCGATGCGCCGGCTGCTGACCGACAACCACGAACCCCGCAAGCGCCAGCTGCGCCACATCCGCGAGGCGGTCGGCATCGCGCGCTCGTTGCTGCAGGCCGGGGTGATCGAACGCCTCGCCGAACCCGAAGCCGACGGCAGGCGCTACCGGTTGACGGTTGATCTGCCGGCTGACTTCGCCCTCAACCAGCCGCTGTCGACGTTCGCCCTGGCCGCCGTCGAGGCGCTCGACCCGGCGTCGGAAACCTTTGCCCTGGATGTTGTTTCGGTGATCGAGGCGACGCTGGAGGATCCTCGACCGATCCTGGCGGCGCAGCTGAAGAAGGCCCGCAGTGAGGCGGTGGCCGAGATGAAGGCCGAGGGCATCGAGTACGACGAGCGAATCGCGCTGCTCGATGACGTGAGCTATCCCAAGCCGCTCGAGGAGCTGCTGCGGCACACCTACGAGGTGTATCTGCAGAGCAACCCGTGGGCCGCCGACGGGCGGTTGTCGCCGAAGTCGGTGGTACGCGAGATGTGGGAACGGGCGGTGACGTTCCGGGAGTATGTCAGCGTCTACGGTTTGGTGCGCTCGGAGGGAACGGTGCTGCGCTACCTCTCCGATGCCTTCAAGGCACTGCGCTCCGGGGTTCCAAGCACCGCGCGGACCGAGGAACTCACCGATCTCGTCGAGTGGCTCGGCGAGCTGGTGCGCCAGGTCGACTCCAGCCTGCTCGACGAGTGGGAGCAGCTCACCAGTCCCGATGAGCCGCTGACGGAACCGGTGGCGGTGCCGGCTCGGCCGCGGCCGCTGAGCGGCAACGAGCGGGCGTTCACCGCGATGGTCCGCAACGCCCTGTTCCGGCGGGTGGAGCTGTTCGCGCGGCGGCGCTGGGATGCGTTGGGCGAGTTGGACGGTGGATCCGGCTGGACCGCGGCACGGTGGCAGGAGGTGATCGAGGACTACTTCGCCGAGCACGCCGACATCGGACTGGGTGCCGACGCCCGCGGACCCGCTCTGCTGATCATCGACCGCCGGCCCGGGGTGTGGCGGGTGCGGCAGATCCTCGACGACCCGGCCGGTGACCACGACTGGGGATTCGAGGTCGAGGTGGATCTGGCGGCCTCCGATGAGGAGGGCGCGGCGGTGCTGAAGGTGGTCGACGCGGGGCGGCTGGACTGAGCGGCGCGACTCGGGGGATTCGCCGCTACCTCTCCAGCCGCTCCGAGCGCGCCGTGGTCGAGCGCCCCAACGCAGCCACCTCGGCATCCATCTTCGGAAGGATCTCCGGGGCAAGGGATTTGATCGACGCCTCCCCCGCCGGCGTCGACAGTGCCGGGCGCAGCCACCGGAACAGCCCGACCCAGCCGGGCACATTCACCCGCCTCTTGCGGCCCTCGATGCCTTTGACGAAAGCCTGCCCGCAGGTGGCCACATCCGTCGTCTTGCTCAGCGGGTAGGGCAGTTTCGCAATCATCTCGGTGAAGCTGCTCAGATCCTTGTGAGCGTCCTGGACCATCGGGGTGTCGATCCACGACATGTGCGCCGAGCCGACGTCCACCCCGCGGTGGGCGACTTCGAGGCGCAGCGCATTGGCGAAGTGCTCCACCCCGGCTTTGGAGGCGTGGTAGGGCGCCAACCCCGGCGCCGCGGTGTAGGCCGCGAACGAGGACACGATCAGGACGTAGCCACGACGCTCGATCACCGAGGGCAGGGTGGCCCGCACGGTGTGGAATACCCCCAGCACATTGATATCCAACAGCCGTTTGAACGCCTCCGGGTCCACCTGGAGAATCGACCCGTAGGACCCGATGCCAGCATTGGCGACCACCACGTCGATCCCACCGAAACGCTCGATCGCCTGCCGGGCCACCGACTGCATGGCATCCAGATCGCGGACGTCGGCCACCGCGGTCAGCACGTGGTCGGTCCCGAGTTCGGCGGCCAGCGCCGCCAGCGGCTCGGCGTCGATGTCGGTCAGCACCAGCCTGGCGCCCTTGCGCCGCAGCCGGCGGGCGACGTCGGCACCGACTCCGCCGGCTCCCCCGGTGATGAACACGACCTTGCCGTTGACAGCTCCCATGAACGCAAGCTACCGCAGCCCTACCGGGCCATTAGGCTGGCCCGGTGAGGATCATCGCGGGAGCCGGCACGTACGCACTTTTGATCGGGGCCGGGGCGTTGGTGACCGCCGCGCCCGCGGCGGCCTGCCCCTACGGCACGGTGGCCACCGACTTCTCCGGGGTCTGCGTCAGCAGCGGCAACGGTAGCGCGGTGGTGCCGGTCGCTCCGCCGCAGACGGGGGCGGCCTTCGGCGGCGGCATCAACGAGTTGCCCACCGTCGACGGAATCCCCTGCACCCCTCAGCAACTCGGCACCTGCATCGGTCTGGCCGAGAGCGCCCGGTAGGCCTCAGGTCTTGGAGAGGCTGCGCTCGCGCAGGCTGTCATAGATCGGCGGGGATCCGACCAGGTAGGCGGCCAGCACCGCCGATGCCGTCGCGGCCAGAATCGGGATGATCGCGGCAGTCGAGGCGGTCATCTCGAGTACCAGAACCATCCCGGTCACGGGTGCCCGCACGCTCGCCCCGAAGAATGCCGCCATACCCACCACGGCCATCGGAACCGCCAGAGAACCGATGTCGCCCGGCCAGGCCAGGTTGACGACGCCGACGAACAACACCCCCCAAAGCGCCCCGATCGCCAGCATGGGGGCGAACAGGCCACCGACCACCGGCGCGGCATAGGACAGCGGGCCCGCGAGGAAACGGAGCACGAGGTAGCCGACGATCACCGGCAGCACCAGATGCTCGCCGGCCAGAATGGCCCCCGTCAACGGCTCCCCGCCACCCACGGCCCGCGGATAGATGATCATCACCAGTCCGATGACCGCACCGATCACGGCGGCCTTGGTCACGCCGGACACCCCACGCACCGCAGTAACCCGGTCAAGGAACAGCAGCACCAACCTGTTGTAGAGCGCGCCCAGAACGCCGGTCAGCAGACCGAACACCACGAACAGCGGCAGCCACACCAGTTCCGGTTCGGCGATACCTTCAATCCGGAACTCCGGATGATCGCCCAGGATCAGTCGCGAGCATCCGACGGCCATCGCCGCCGCGCACACCGTCGCCAGCACGGTCTTGACACGGAAGGACCGGGTGACCTCCTCGAGGGTGAACAGGGTTCCACCGATCGGGGCGTTGAATGCCACCGCCAGGCCGGCGCCCCCCAATGCCGTCTGCATCATCCGGATCTCAGAGTCGGGCAGCCGCACCCCTCGTGCCGCCTGTGCCCCGATGGCCGCCCCCATGTGGACCGTCGGCCCTTCCCGCCCGAGCACCAGGCCGGATCCGATCGCCAGGACGCCACCGACGAATTTGGCCGGCAGCAACCTGATTCGCGGCGGAGGCAGCTCACCCCGGTAGACCGCCTCAACGTGCTGGATTCCGCTGCCGTCGGCCAGCGGCTCCCAGCGCACCACCAACGCAGCCAGGGTGGCTCCGGCCGCGGCGGCCGCGACGGGGATCAGCCAGCCCGGGCCAGGAAGCTGATGAGCCCACTGTACGAAGTCGACGCGCACCCGGTCGGCTTCCTGCAGAAGCCAGCGGAAAGCCCCGCCGACGAAACCCAGTACCGCCCCCGCAACGGTTGCGGTCACGCAGATAAGGACTGCGCCTCGCATGGAGTCGTCGGGTTCAACGGACACAGCGCCCGGATCGTCGCTGTTGGGTGTCTCGGGCACCCCTGGAATCGTAGGCGGAACCGATATCGACGTTTGCGTCACATCGCCGTTGGGAATAACCGAGGTTGGAGATGTGCACACACCACAGAGACCGGAGGTAGGTCATGTCCGTCGAATCCTCGCCGCAGCGCACGACCCAGTTATTCGCTCGCGTGCTCGGCCCGTTTCTGGTCGTGGTCCCGCTCACCGCGGCACTTCGCGCTCCGCAGATGCAGACGTTGCTGGCCGACTTCGAGGCCAATCCGTTGTGGCCCTGGGTGGTGGGCGCGTACGTATTGGTGCTGGGCCTGGTGGTGGTCGCACTGCACACGTCCTGGAGCAGTCCGGCAGCGGTGATCATCTCGGCGCTGGGCTGGTTGATGGTGCTGCGGGGCGTTCTTCTGCTGGCCTTCCCGGCGACGTTCATGGCGGCGGCCAACGCGGTCATCGGGGCCGGTCTGGTCTGGCGCATCGGCTATACCGGCTTGGCGCTGGCAGGGCTCTACCTGACCTGGGTCGGGTGGCGGCCCGCGGGCAGGCAGCCCCGCGACTGAGTCAGCAGGCAGTCGAAGGAGGACGTCGGTGAGCCGCCGCCTCCGGATGGCCCTGCGTCGGTTGCGCAACGCCCGACACCCCGACGTGACCGTCACCGTGGCCCCGAGCGACGTGCTCGCCGAGTGGGATCTGGCTGTGCCGGTCCGGGACGGAACCCTCCTGCGGGTCAACGTCTTTCGTCCGGAAACCGACGAACCGGTTCCGGTGATCATGAGCGCCCACCCGTACGGCAAGGACGGTATCCCGGCCCGCCGGCGCGGAGTCAACGCGCAGTATCGCGCTTTCCCGCAACCCCATCCGATCCGGTTCTCGGCCTGGACCGGCTGGGAGGCCCCCGACCCCGCCGTCTGGGTGGCGCGGGGCTACGCGGTGATCAATGCCGACCTGCGCGGGGCCGGCACCTCCGACGGTGTCGGAGAACTGCTGTCCCGCCAGGAGCACCTGGACTACTACGACCTGATCGAATGGGCGGGCACCCAGCCTTGGAGCACTGGACGGGTCGGTCTGCTCGGGGTGTCCTACCTGGCGATCAGCCAGTACGGCGCGGCGGCCGCCCAGCCGCCGCATCTGTCGGCCATCTGTCCGTGGGAGGGGCTCAGCGACGTCTACCGGGATCTGGCCTACCCGGGCGGGGTCCGGGAGGACGGCTTCACGATCATGTGGAGCGCGCTGACCAACCGGGCCGCCCGGATGACCGAGAGTGTGCGCACGCAATTCCGCACCCGACCCGAACGCGACGAGTGGTATGACGCCCACACCCCAGAACTGGAACGCATCGAGGCCCCGATGCTGGTGTGCGGCAGCTTCTCCGACCACAACCTGCATACCCGCGGATCCTTCGAAGCCTTCCGCCGGGTCTCCTCCGCCTCACGCTGGCTCTACACCCACCGCGACGGCAAGTGGGCCCACTTCTATTCCGATGAGGCACTCGAAGCGCAGGCCGCGTTCTTCGACCACTTCCTCAAGGACGAGGACAACGGGTGGGATCGCACCCCGCCGGTGCGGGTGGCCATCCACGACGAGGGTCCCGACCCGGTGGCTGTCACGGGCGAGACCGCCTGGCCGCCAACGGATCTAGAGTGGCGGACACTGCATCTGGATCTGCCCGGACGACGGCTCACCGAGGATCCGCCGGCCATCGAGACCGCCCGGGGCTTCGATCTGCGCGACTCCACGCTGTCACTGATCTGGAGCGTGGAGCAGGACTGCGACGTCATCGGGCATAGCGCCCTGCGGTTGTGGGTCAGCCTGGAGGACACCGACGACGCGCACCTGTTCGTCGGATTGCGCAAATTCCGCGCGGGCCGCGAGTGCGTCTTCGAGGGCTCCTACGGTTTCGGCTTCGACATGATCACCCGGGGCTGGCAGCGGGTGGCGCACCGGGAGTTGGACCCAGCACTCAGCACGCCATGGCAGCCGGTGCACACCCACCGCCGCGCCGAACCGGTCGCCCGCGGCGAGATCGTCCCCGTCGAGATCGCGCTTCGCCCGCACGCCACCCGGATGCGGGCCGGCGACACCCTGCGTCTGGACATCCGGGGCACGTGGCCCTTCCCCCGCAATCCGTTGACCGGCCAGTTCCCAGCCGGCTACCGGCGCAGCCCGGCGGGCCGCTGTCTGGTTCACGCCGGCGGCCGGTTCGATTCCGGGCTGCTATTAGGCATGCGGGCCCCTCGCGACCAGCCAGGCTGGCGAATCTAGATCTCGCGCAACCACTCCCGGGACGCGTGCCCGATCACTGGAATGGCCGGCGGGCTCAACCCACCGAGACGGAGGTAACAGTCCCGCCCACGACGGTCAGATTGACGCGCGAGGTCGAGTAGTCCAGCGTGACCGGGTAGTACTCGCCGTCCCGGGCCACCACGCGCACGACCCAGCCTCCGGACTCGGCGGCATCCACGGCTGCGGCCTCGGTGAGACCGACCAGACCCTCGGGCAACTCGGTCGACGGCTCGGTGGAGCCCGGTCCGCCGGTGTCCTGGCTGCCCCCGGCGTCCGGCAGCAGGGTGCGACGGACCAAGAGCAGCGCCCCGGAGAGGAATTCGGTGAACCGAGTCGTGGGCAGGCCGGAAAGCCAGTTCAGAGCGAGGTCAACCGCCTCCACGACCTTGACCTTCAGTGTCGCGACGACCTGTGCGACAGGACCGTTCGCGGTCTCGGCGAGGGGCCCCGGCGTCTGCTCCTCGTCGCCTGCTCCGGGGACCGCGACCGGCATCGTCACCAGGTCGCCGTCGCGGGGAACGTCGTACATCCAGACCACCTCGGGCGATTCACATTCCCCGCACGGTTCTTCCACCTCGGGGCCCTCGGGGGTGCCCGGCGCGTCCTCGACGGTGGTCGTCCGCCACCAGGGCAGCGGCACCGCACCGCCGCGGCCCGGAACTCCGTCCTCGATGGCAATCGGGTCCTCGAGGTAGGCCGAGTCGTCCCCGGCCGAAGAGTCGACGAAATCCGTCCACTCCTCGGAAGTCGGTTCGATCAGCGGACCGTCCACCGGCGACTCGGTGAGCGGCTCCTCTGCCGGAGTGTCCTCGACGCTGTCGTCGACGTCATCGACAGCCGGCATCTCCGGTTCGCCGGGCGGCGGCACGGTGTCATCGACCGGAGTCTTCACCTCCGGGTCGTCGACTGAGATCTCCACATCCACGTCCGCGTCCTCGACCGAGACATCAGCGTCCGGGCCCTCGACGGAGACATCGATGTCCGGGGCGTCCGACTCGTCCTCACTGGCCGCCGCCGACGGAGCCTTCGGCCCGCGGGAGCGGACCGGCTGATCGTCGGCGGAAGCGCCGTCCGACGCAGACCCCCGAGTGTCGTCCGAGGCGGACGCCGAGTCACCGGCCCCGCCACGATCAGCGGCGGCCACCCCGACAGCCTGAGGGCCGGCCAACAACAGGCCGACAGCACAGGCCGTCACGCCGAACCGAACCATCTTCTCCGCCACGCGAACCCCTGACCACGACATGAAAGTCTGCGAAACGCCTGAATTGTACGACGAGCGCGTCGTGTCCATCAGCCGTTGGCGAGAACCGGACCGCGGCCCTCAGTACCGGTCGATGGGCGGCGGTGTCGGCGCGGTGATGCCGGCTGGGCCGAGGTTCTTGTCGAAGGCGGCCTTCCAGGCGCCGTCGGCTTCCATCTTGGCCAGCGCGTCGTTGATCTTGGCCCGCAGTTCGGAGTCACCCTTCTTCAGGCCCACGCCGTAGCGCTCCTCGGAGAACGGCTTGCCGACGAGCTTGAACTCACCGGGTGACTTCGCGGCGTACCCGGCGAGGATGACCTCGTCGGTGGTGACCGCGTCGATGGCCCCGTTGCGCAGCGCCTCCACGCAGGCCGAGTAGGTGTCGTACTGCTGCAGTTGAACGCCCGGGTACTTGTCCTTGATGCGCTGGGCGGGGGTGGATCCCGACACCGAGCACAGTTTCTTGTTGTTCTGCAGCGACTCCGGGCCGTTGATATCGGTGTTGTCGGACTTGACCAGCAGGCTCTGCCCGGTCAGCAGGTAGGGCCCGGCGAAGTCGACCTTCTGCTTGCGCGCGTCGGTGATCGAATAGGTCGCCACGATGAACTTCACCTGGTCGTTGTCGATCAGGACTTCACGCTGGGCCGAGGGCGATTCCTTCCATTCGATCTTGTCCTGGGGGTAGCCGAGTTCCTTGGCGATGTAGCGGGCGACGTCGACGTCGAATCCGCTCATCGTGCCGTCCGGGTTCTTCTGGCCCAGGCCGGGCTGGTCGAACTTGGTGCCGATGACGATCTTGTCGCCGCTGTCGGAGCCGCCGCCGCATGCGGTCGAGGACAGCGGCACGGCGACCGCAAGGATCGCGGCGCCGATGATGCGGGTGGGAGAGAGCCTCACGTGGGGGTTCCTTTCATCGGGACCAGGTCAGCCTACGACGTACCCGGCCCACGCGGGATCAGCGGAAGTGGCCGATCGCGTCCGAGGCCCGCCGCCAGTCGCGGCGGCGCGCCTCAAACGTCGCGCCGACCCACATCAGCACCACCCCGACCGCACCGAGGGTGAGCCAGCGCGGCAGCGCCACCAGATATCCGCCCCACTGGTCGATGCCGAGGACCACCAGACCAGCAGCCCCGAGGATCAGCGGCGCCTGCAGTCGCAGCACCGCACCGGCCAGCACCGCGGCCAGGCACAGCAGGCCGGCGAGGACCAGCCGCACCGTGTCGCCGTCGAGCAGGCCCAGTCCCAGGGTCGGGCCGATCGCCAGCACCACCGCCGGGCCCAGGGTCAGCCAGGACCGGCCCGGTGCGCTGCGCCACCGCAGCAACCCGGCGGCCAGTATCAACGCCGCCGCCGGGGCGGTGTAGGCCTCCACCACGTCGACCTCCGCGGTGAGCAGCCAGGCCCACACCGCCAACAGCGCCAGCAGCCCGGCCGCAAGGCCGTAGCGGGTGCGGCGGTCGGGTCGCAGGGCGACCAGGGCGGCGGCCACGGCCAGCGCGTTCAGCGAACCGGCCAGCCACGCCGTCGAGCCCACGGAGAGATAAAGGCCCGCCAAGGCTGTTGCGGCCCCGGCACATTCGAGTGCGACACCGGCCTGCGACAGGCGCCCCACCTCGAACACCCCGAAAAGTGTCACCACTGCCGCGGCGATCGCCACGGTGAACCCGGCGATCGGCGCCGCGGCCCCGGCGGCGTGGACCGACACCCCGACGAAGATCACCGCGAAGACGCCCGCCGCCGCCGCCAGAGCGGGTAGTGCTGCGGCGCGACGGGCAATGAGCGCCGCCGCTGCGGCCGCGAAGGCGGCCAGCGCCGAGGTCACCACCGACGCTCCGGTCGACACCGCCGCCCAACCCAGCGTAGGCACGGCAGCCAGCACCGCACCGCCCAGCGGCGCAACGGCCACCACGGGCTCGCCACGGCTGAGGTAGGCGCCGGCCAACAGTTGAACGGTGAACGCGGCGGCCGTCGCGGCCAGGGTGACCGCCACCGTCGCCGTGGCGGTCAGCGGCGCCACAGCGACGGCGAAGGAGAAAGCAGCACAACTGATTCCGATCAGGACAGGCCAGCCGGTGCGCGCCTCACCTGCCGGTCGGCGCAGCGCCGATCCCGCACCGACGGCCGCGACCGCGGCCAGTGCGATGACCGCCGCCCACGACCCGCTGAAGGTGGCCGACGTCTGCGGGCCTTCGAGCGCGGTCGCCGCGATCAGGTGAACGGAACCGGTCCACGGGTCGACCAGCCAGCCGAGCGGACCGGCGAGCGCGGGAAGCGCGACGGCGAAGGCCCACAGCGCCCCCGGGATGGCGACGGCCACCCCGGCAACGAGTGCCGGGGTGCGCCGGGTGTGCGGCAGCAGTGACGAGGCCAGCACCGTCGCTCCACCCAGGACGACGGAGGTGGCGATCACGCCGTCGCCGTCGAGAAGCGGCGCCACTACGGTCAGTGCCGCCAGGGCGGGAAGCACGCTCACCACGATCGCGGGCAGTCCGACTGAAGAGCCTAGACCCTTTCTGCGCCAAATCATTTCGGGAGCCACCGCCAGGAACGCGACCGCGGCGGCAGGACCGATGGCGCCGGTGACGGTGGACACCTCCAGCGCCGCCACCAGCGCCACCAACGCGGCAATCAGCCAGGCGGTGACTGCTTGCACGCCGAGCACCCTCCTACCTTCCAGGTAGAACCAGCCGCCCCAGCGGCCCCGGCCGTAGGCGAGCGCCGCAGCCAGTGCGGCGAACGCGATCGAGGTCGGCCAGCCCGGCCAGTCCGCGGCGATGATCAGCAACACCACCGGGGCGGACAGCAGCGCGGCGACCGCGAACCGCGCGGTGCGCCGGCCGGTCACCCGGCCCAGCGCCGCGGTGAGCCCGAGGACCGCGCCGATGCCGATGGCCCACCACAATTCCGGCGACAGCCCGGCCCCCAGGCCGGCGCGGCGCACCGCGTAGACGTCGACCAGCAGCAGCACCACCGTCAGTCCGACGAACGCTTCGGCGGTGATCGGCAGTCGCCGGCGGGCGGCGACGGCCAGCCCGGCGGTCAGGGTGGTCGCCGCCAGCAGCAGCACGGCGCGCCCGAGATCCCCCAGGTGTGCCCAGGCCACCGCGCTGAAGGTCAGCGCCGAAATCCCCAGCAGGGCGGCCCCCAGCCACAGCAGCAGCGCCCGGGCGCCCATACCCCGACCTGCGGGCGGCACGGCTGCGGGTCCGGCCGCCGGGAACTGCTGGCCGAGGCGGCCGAGGATCGCGAAGCGGTGCCGCTCGTACTGCTCGACCAGGGTCTGGCGCTGGCCCATCAGCTCGGCCATCTGAGCGTCGACGGCCACGATGCGCCGGCGCAGGTCGTCGAGCGCCTGACGGTCGGGATCCACGGCCGGCGGTTGCCCCTCCACGTCGACTCCCTGGGTCAACGGGCGGCGCGATGCCGCCTCGTGCCCTCTATTGTCCCGCTGGCGGGCTTCCTGTCACGAAGGCCTCAAGCACCGCCACCGCTCGGTCCCAGATCTGGTCGACGGGTCCGCCCGCCTCGATGGCGTCCACCAACGTCTGCAGCGCCGAGAGTTGGGACGCCTCAGTGCCGCAGCGAATCAGGTGCCGGATGAGCGCGGTGAGCCGTGTCGACAGATCGGCGAGCCACTCCCGGCGCTCATAGTCGTCGAGTGACGGTGCCTTACGCATCCGGCGCACCTCCTCCCGGACCTGCTCGCGGGCGGCGCTGAGGCCGTCCTCAACGCCGGCGCCGAGCGCGTCGAGCGTCGGTCGGGGCCTGCCTGGCCCCGCTTTCGCCCTCGCCACCCTCGACGAGGCCCGCCCGGGGGCGGGCCGAGGACCACGTGCGGCACCGGACGCCATCCCCGGTGCGGGCGCCGCGTCCATTGGTGCGCTCATCGCGGCCATCGGGGCGAACTGATCGCCCGGCATCGGCGGCGCGGCACCCAGGCAAAGATCTTCCGGCTCGTCCCAGCCCGCCGGCAGCTCGACCGGTTGCACCACCCGGTGCGGATCACCGCCCTCGGCGACGACCCGGCTGTCGACGGCGACGTAGGCGGTGAAGCGGCACAGCACACCGAACCGCAGCGAGGTGTCAACAATCCTGCGCTCCAGATCAGCCAGGTCCGCGCCCCAGCCTGCGGCGTAGCGGTCCTCCAGATCGCGGAGGTGGGCGCGGGCCCACTGGGCGGTGACGGCGGTGGCCGCGCTGCGCTCCCCCGAGACGGAGGTGGACCAGTCCCGGCCGTCGCGGGTGGTGCCACGCAACACCAGTGCGCCGGCGTGGGAGGACCGGTATCGGCCCGTCACCACCAGCGGTACACCCGGGAACAGGTCGGGCAGGCGGGCCGGACTCGCCGTGCCGTCGATGATTTCCAGGCCGTCGGCGCGCAGTTGCAGGCCGTAGGCCAGCGGCGCTCCGATCCGGCGGTGGATGGCGTCCATCGCCTCATCAAGACGGTCCTCGGTTTCGACCAATTCGCAACGGCCACCGCCCATCCCGGCGAGGCGGCCCAGGAATCCGGCGTTGACGGCCCGGTCGATACCCACCGTGTGGATGCGGACATCGCCCACCTGGCCGGCCAGTTCCTGCAGGATCTGGTCCTCGTTGCCGACTTGGCCGTCGGTGACCAGGACGACGACGGCGTCGCGCCCCTCCGGGGTGTCGTGGAGAAGGCCCAGGGCTTGGCGCAACGGGGCCAGCAGTTCGGTGCCTCCTCGTTCGTCAACTCGGGCGAGGTGCTCTACGGCGCGGTAGCGGAACCGGTCGCTGGCCTCGACCAACCCGTCGGGCAGCCCCTCGGGGCGGTCGATGCGGTTGTCGAAAGTCAGCACCGCGAATCGGTCGCCGACGGTGAGGGTGTCGACGATCCGGGCCGCGGCCCGGCGGGCGGCAACCATCTTCCACCCACCCATGCTGCCGGAGCGGTCCAGGACCAGGACCACGTCGCGGGGCCGCGGGGGCGCCGCCGAAAGCGGGGGCAGAACGGTGAGTTGATAGGTGCCCTCGTCGCCGTCGGTGTCGGGCACCAGCATCAGCGAATCGGTGAAATCGTCACTGGCATAACGCAACCGGAGCACAAAGTCGCGGTTTACCCGCTCGCCGGGATGTATCCGCAGATGTCCCCCGACGTTCTGCACGACGTGCAGGCTCGACCGGACTTCGGACAGCGTCAGTCCAGCCGGGTCGATGTCGACGCCGATGAACAGCCGGACCGGGTTGGGGAAGCCGGGCAGCAGCACCGGCGGGGTGATGCGCGACGCGTCGGGCACGGCGTCGGTGTCGGCGGCGTAGCCGTCTCCGACCGCTTGACCGGGCAGTGGGGTGCCCGGGATGTAGCGGGGCGCCACGACAAGGGGGAATCGGAAGGTCGCTTCGCCGTCCTCGTAGGCGAGTGGGCAGACCAAACTCAATGCGACGCTGACCCGTTCGCCGGGCAGGATGTTTCCCACCCGCATGGTGAACACGTCCGGGCGTTCTTGTTCGGCGATGGAGGCCCGCCGGCCGGAGGCGATCGCGGCGTCGTAGGCCTGGCGGGCGGCACCGCGCTCCTGCAGTTCGGCTTGGACGGTCCGGCCGTCGGCGGTCATCCGCATTCCGGTGACGGCCGCGCGGTCGGGCATCGGGAAGATGTAGGTGGCTTCCAGCGGTTCGTCGAAGGTGTTGACGAAGTCCTGGGTCAGTTCGACAGCGGCGGTCAGCCCGGTGATGTTGGCTCGGATGTCGATGCGGTCCAACGGAAGATTGCCCCGTTCGGTGCGCAGGGCGCCGAGGCCGGCGTCGTCCGTCGGCGTCGCCACGCGGGCGCTCTCGGAGTCGGTCATTGCCACGACGGGCAGGCTCAGATTGGATTCCATCCGGTGATTCCCCCTAATTTCATTTCAGTTGTCGGTGTTTTCACGATTGAGCAGGCCGCGGTCGGCCAGCAGGTCGAGCAACGGTGTGACTGCCTGGCGGATCGCTATAAGGTCGTCGTCGTCGGGACGCCCCGGCAGCAGGAGCACAGCTCCGCCGGGCAGGTCGACAGCAGCGCGCACGCTGACACTGTCAGAACCGCCAGCCGGCGACGCCGGCGTGGCGGCCGCGGCCCGGTCGGCCCAGAACCGGCTGCGGGCTTTCGACGTCTCCCCCGGCTCGGCTGGCACCGCCTCGTCGATGACGCCGGCCACCCGGCGCAGTGTCGCGTTCGTCGCGCCGACCAGTTGGGCCTGGATCTCCGCGATCGAAAGGCCCTGGGCTTGAAGCCGTTTGATGGCGACGATCTGCAGGAGGTGTCGCTGGCCGTAGAGCGCCGTCCGTCCCCGCATGTCGCTCGGCCGGTCGACGAGCCCGATGGTGGTGTACCACCGGACTGTTCGACGGTCAGGGACATCGCGGATCCTTCCATTTGGTGCGCCCGGGTAGGCAGGACCGGCCAGTGCGGCGGCGGCCCGCTGCACCAGCTCCTCCTGGGTCCAGCCGGCCCGGTCAGACATGACCCTATGATGACAGTGTTATATGACAGTGTCAAATAGTGCGGGTGATCCTCCGGTGCAGCAGATACGCGCTGAACGCGGCCGCACCGAACACCAGCAGCAGCCACAGCGGCGGGTTGGCGAGCTCGAAGACGAAGACCGCCGCCCACCCCGGGGAGCGCTGGGTGATGGCCAGGACCCCGGCGGCACACGCCAGCGAAACCGCCGCCACATTGAGGTGCCCCGGCGTCCAGGTGTTGACCGACAGCGCGATCAGCGCTCCCATCGCCGCCCCCGTGGCCAGTGCAGGGGTTATCAGGCCGCCGACGGCCCCCGCCCGCAGAAAGAGCGCCGTCAGAAGCGGCTTGAGGAGCAGGATCGCGACGGCCTCGAGGACTCCGAGGTTGCGGTCGACGCTGACCGTCAGCACACTCGACCCGTTGCCCGGCAGTTCCGGCAGCCAGTGCGAGCACACCCCCACCGCCAGTCCGGCCGCGGCCAGGGCAGGGATCAGCAGCCAGGTGTCGTGCAACCTGGTGGCCCGGGCCCGGGTCATCAACCGCTCGAAGAGCAGGCCGACTCCGACCATCAGCGGCGCCAGCAACACCGCCAGCCCGATCAGCAGATAGGACAACTGCGGGTGCGGCCAGTGGATGGCCGGTTCATCGCGGATGAACGGGGTGGCCACCAGGACGGCCAGGGTGGAGGTGGCCAGCGCGGTGACAACGGCCCGGATGTCCCAGGTGCGCAACACGATCCGCAGCGCGAACAACGCCCCGCCGATGGGCACGCTGTAGACCGCGGCCAGCCCGGCCCCGGCGGCGCAGCCCAGCAGGATCTCCCGGTCCCGTGGTGTCAGCGCCCAACGACCGGTAGCCCCGTCGCCGAGGGCGACCGCCAATTGCCGGGGCGCGTTCTCCCGGCCCAGCGAGGCTCCCGATCCCACCAGCAGGACCTGCAGGGCGGAGTCGATTGTCATCGCGCTACGAGGCAGCGGCGCGGGACGGGTGATCGCCTGCTCGACGGTGGGCACCGAGGTGCGTCGGCGAAGCAGCCACCAACCCAGCCCGGCCAACGCCCCGCCGATCATCGGCCCGAGCGCGCGGCGGATCGGACTCGAGGCAGATACCCCGTCGAGCAGGCTGCCGAAACGGTAGTGATAGGTCACGTGCTGGACGAAGTCGAGGAAGATCGTCGTCGCCGCGCCTGCGACGCCGGCCAGCAGGCCGACAACGACCACCGCGCAGGCGAATTCGGCGGTGCGACGGGTCATTCGGCTGAATTCTCACTCCGCACGCAGTGACGCCCCGTCCAACTCCACTCCAATCAGTTCAGCAACGCGGAACATATCCGCGTCCCAAGCGAGCAGCGCGAGACCGCGGCGGTGCGCGACTGCCGCGATCATGCAGTCGACCATCCCGCGAGGGGTGACGCCGGCTTTCCGACACCGCCGGTAGATGTGCGCCGCAGCGTCGAAATCGGAAACCGAGTCGAAGCGCGCCAGATCGAATCGCAGCAATAACCGCCGTAGATCTTCCTCGCGGGCATCGCTGCGCGCGCCGGCCAGCACCTCCATCAGAACCGGCTCGGTCCACATCAGCGGCCCGTCGGTCGAGATCAGCTCGACAATGCGCTGGTCGGCGCTGCTGCCCGTCGCGCGGTCGAATTCAACCCACGCGGAAGTGTCGGCAAGGATCACGCCGGCCCGCTATCGGGCACCTCGTCGATCGCGTGGGCGCCCCGCATCGCCAGCGCCTCCGCACGCGTCATCGGCTGGCCCGCCAGATGCCGCAGGGCAAGCTCCACCGCCTCGGTCTTGGTGTGGACCCCGTAACGGCTCTTGATGGCCTCGATATAGCGATCTTCGATTTCGATATTGGTGCGCACCCTGCCCATACACCTAGCGTACACCGCGAGGTGTAAGGTTGGTGTACTCACCCACGATCGCCCGCGCCGCGCGCTCCGCGATGAGCATCACCGGCGCATTGGTGTTGCCGGAGCTGATGGTCGGCATCGCCGACGCATCGACCACCCGAAGTCCGGCGACCCGATACACCCTGCAGTCGGTGTCGAGGACCGTGGTGGGCGAGGCGGGTCGGCCGTGGTCGTCGAAGGAGCCCATGGCGCAGGTGCCCACCGGATGGAAGATCGTCGTGCCCAGTTCGCCGGCCGCCCTCTGCAACTCCTCGTCGCTGGTCAGATCCGGGCCGGGCAGCATCTCCTGCGGACGGTAGCGGGCCAACGCCGGTGCGGCCATGATCTGGCGGGTCATCCGCAGGCCCGTCACGGCAGTGCGACGATCATCCTCCGTCGACAGGTAATTGCACGAAATTTTAGGCGCGGCAAGCGGATCCGCGGCGGCCAGCCGAACATGGCCACGCGAGCTGGGCCGCAGGTTGCACACCGACGGGGTGATCGCCCCGAACTTGTGCAGCGGTTCACCGAACTTCGGCAACGACAACGGCTGCACATGCCACTCCAGGTCGGCACTGGACAGGGCCGGGTCACTCTTGGCGAACGCACCCAGCGTGGACGGCGGCATGGTCATCGGACCCGATCGCAGCATCAGGTACTGAAGTCCCATCCCGGCGCGGGTAAACCAGTTGCGGTACAACGTGTTTACGGTGGGGGCACCTGTGATCCGGTAGACAGTGCGCAGCTGCAGGTGATCCTGAAGGTTCTCCCCCACCCCGGGCAGGTCGACGGCCACCGGCACCTGATGCTCGGCGAGCAGCCCGGCCGGACCCAGACCGGAGACCTGCATCAGGTGCGGCGAGCCGATCGCTCCGGCACTCAGGATCACCTCCCGGCGGGCGGCGGCATCGACGATCCGGCCGTCCTTGAGCAGTCGCAGGCCGGTGGCGCGGTGCCGCGCGGTGGCCCAGGCACCGCGCCGCTGGTCCTCGCGGACCTCGTCGTCCATCAGGAGCTTCAGCGCCTGGGTGCGGGTGTAGACCGTGAGGTTGGGTCGGTGCGCGACGGGATGCAGGAAGGCATCGGCCATCGACCAGCGGCGGCCGCGGCGTTGGTTGACGTGGAAGTAGGCACTTCCGGCGTTGTCGCCCCGGTTGAACTCCGCGATCGGGGCGATGCCCACCTCTGCGGCCGCGGCCTGCCAGGCGTCCAGGATCTTCCAGTGCACCCGCGGCCGTTCGACCCGGATCTCACCGCCGGCGCCGTGCCAGTCGTCGGCCCCGCCGAAGTAATTCTCGAGGTCTTTGTAGATCGACAGGGTCTGCCCCGGGCCGTCCCACAGCCAGCGCCGGTCACCGGTGGCACTTGTAGCAGCCAGGAATTGCTCTACAACGGC
>CAZRFC010000039.1:0-17342 GCA_964598975.1 uncultured Mycobacterium sp.
GACTATGCTGCTGCGCACAGGGCGACGTGCTCCGCTGCGCTGGCGTGACCGACGACGAACTCCGTCGCATGGAGCAGGCCGAGGCCGACCGCCGCGTTGCCAAAGAGCTGGGCATCGGCCTCGCCCACGCGATCCTGCTGCGCCATGTCAACGACCGTTCGGACGGCGCGCCCCAAGCCGTCCTCAAGGCGTCTGGGCTTCGCACGATCCTTGGCCCGCACTGGCGGCTGGTGCTGGCGTTCTGGCGGCACCTGGACGCGATAACCGCAGAGGACTGGCAGGCCTTGGCCCCCAAGGCGTGGGCTGTGGCGCGGGCTGTGGCGCGGGCTGCGGCGCGGGCTGCGGCGGGGGCGGTGCGGGCGGACTGGGAGGGGGCTGAGGCTGGGGCTGCGACGTGGGAACTGGTCGGCTGGTCGAAACTCGCCACGCCCTACTTTCTTCGCTTCTTCTTCGCGGACCCCGCCGCGTGGGTGTCGGCGCACGAGCACGACCGCGACCCCGGCATCATCGAGGACGTGGCCTGACACGCCGCAAGGCCGGAAGGAACGCCCTCGCGGGCCTCTGACCACCATCCACGGAGACACCCCATGAGCAACGGACCATACAGAATCGAGAACTACGAAGGCGTGCCGTGGATCAGGGATCGCTACGGCAACGGTGTCGTCAGTGAACGCAGCGGCTTGCGGGACATTTGCGACGCACTGAATGACGCCGCCGATGCCGCCGTCGCCGCCCGCGCCGCCCTCTACCCGAAACTGGTGGAGATGCTGAAGGATGTGAGGTCGTACGGATACGAACTGCCGCACTCGCGCGAGATTGAGTTGGACGCCCTGCTCGCCAAGGTACTGGCGATCGACGCCGGAGAGGGGGAGCACCCATGAGCGATGGACCGTACACGAGTGACTATGGGACGGTGATTGGCCCGGAGGGGTCGATCAGCACCACCAACCCGTCTTTCTGGGCCGAGAAACTCAACGCCGCCTACGCCGCCGGTGTTGCCCAGGCTCGGCGGGACCGGGAGGCGCTGGAGCAGCAGGTCCGGGCCGCGACCAGCGGCTACGAGCAGGACGAGGACGCCGCCGCCCTGTACGAGCGTGTGAAGCGTGTGGACGCGCTCGCCCGCCGCGCCCTGGAGGAGAAGCCATGAACACCGAACTGGTCCTGCGGGCGATGGAGGCGGATCCAAAGTGCAGGCCGATGCGTGACGACGTTCAAGAGCACCTGCACCGGCACAACAAAGAATGGCAGTGGCGCAAGACCGTTGGCGGGCTCACCGGGCATGTCGGCGACTGCTACGTGTCGTCCCTCGTCCACGCCGCCTTCCACACCCGCCTGATGGAGTTGGACGGGCAAGTGCATCGTGACAGGCACGGCGGACGGTTCTTCGTCTCCCACTGGCACGCGAAGTCCTCCCTGCGACTCATCATCAACGAGAGTTCCGCGGACAACCCCATCGACGCGATGGCCCTGGCCCTGATCGAACTGGCAAAGGAGACACCATGAGAATCAAGATCATCCCCGATCCCACAGCAGCGCCCGAAGAACCGCTCACCGAGTTCTGGCTGAGGGAGGATGGCGACGCGATCCACCTGTGCGCCCGCCGCAATGGTGTCGTAGGGGCGCTTCTCATGGTGAATGAGAGTGGGGTCCACCGCTGGTTCGGCGCTGACGGTGTCGGGCTCCCCACCGACGTGCAGGGCCGCATCAAGGACGCAACGCTCGGAACGCCGTGAGCAGAAAGGAGGTGACACCTGAGCCAGCACACGACACTCCGCGATAACTGGCCTCAGTAGCGACGGGGCGGCGGCTCGGGACAACCGAGCGCGGAAGTGTAGGGACGACCGGGGTTACTACCGGGGAGCGAAACGTGTGGCGAACTGGTGCCGCTGGAAGATAGCCCCAGATACCCACGTCTCGTCCGGCACACTGCGGGAGTCAAGGGCGGTAGAAACGCTGAATCTGCGCCTACTGCCGAGGGTTCACGATGGCCGGGGAAGGACCGGCCCGCCCCCTTGCCCGCCCGCCCAGAGATGGGCAGGCGGGGATTCAACCGCCGGGAACCCGGCAAGGAGACGGCATGGCCCGTGGAGTGTTCACCGTTCGGTATGAGGAGTTCACCGACAACGACAAGCAGGCGACCGACACCGGCGCACGAAGCACGGTAACGGCGAGGTCGGCCGAGGACGCCATCGCCAAGGTGCGGGACCGCGCTCTCAAGCAGTCATGGACCTGGCACGACGACGACGGGAAGGAGCACACGTCGTCCATCACGTCCGTCCGCATTCTGTCGGTGGAGCACGTTTGCGATCTGACGTTCTGACCCCACCCCCCGCCCACCCCTCCCGGGTGCGGCGGGGATTGCCCGAGAGGGCACAACCCGCAGGACTCGCACGAGCGACCGCGCGACAGCCCGGACGGGACGGCGCGAGCGACGTGCGGGCTTGAAGAGGACCCGATGATCGTTGACGGCCCACCACCACAGCCGCCCGAACACTCGCCCGGAGCGAGGATGACGGGCCTGACGCTCCGCTTCCGGCGTATCGGTGCGGGACTCACGCTGAGGCGGTGCGCCGAGTTGATAGGTCTGTCGATGACCAGTCTCTCGGCTGTTGAACAGGGGGCGGCCCTGTTCACCGAGAGCGGGTTCGAGCGGTTCAACAAAGTGCTGGAGGACGCGAAGTGATCCACCGACTTCGAGACTGGCTGGCGTCGGTCCTGTGTCGCGACGAACTGGAAGAGGCCCGCACCACGAGGGCCGAGGCGATCAACCAGGCAATGGACTGGCGGCGGCGTTGCGATGAATTGAGACACGAGGCGCACGCTCGGGGCGTCGCCTTGCAGCACGCTCTGGCGTGTGCTGACGCCGAGAACGTGCGGGCGAGGATTCGGGCCGATTCGATGCTGCCTGCGGACCTGCGTGCGGACGCGATCGGCTACGTCGATTGGTGGTGCCCGAGTGGCATCCTTGATACGCCGGTGAAGAATGGAGGCCGCGATGAGTGAGATCGGACACAACGGGATCGGGCCGTTCAATGGCGTTCCCGAAACCATCCAGCAGACCACCGCACACGGGGCCGCCGCGTTCAACGCCGTTGCCTTGGAGCGATACGCCCAAGATCAGAAGTGGGGCAACCAGTACCACGAGCCTTGCCGGTGGGTGACGATCCTTGCCGAAGAGGTTGGCGAACTGGCCGAGGCTGCCTTGGACCTAAAGGAGTACAACGTCGTGACCATCGACGCGATGAGGAAAGAGGCTGTCCAAGTCGCCGCCGTCGCCGTCGCCTTCGTCGAGTGGATCGAGAAGGGGATGCCAAGGTGATCGCCTCCGGCCCACCACCCCAGATGCCCGAGAAGCAACCCGGCTCGCGCATGATCGGCCAGACCATCCGCATGCGCCGCGTTCAGGCCGGGTTGACTCTGAGGCGGTGCGCCGAGTTGATGGACATGACCATGACGGCGCTATCCGCCGTGGAGCAGGGTGGGATGGTGTTTACGGAGTCGGAGTTTGACTGCTTCAGCCGAGTGATCCGAGACTTCGGGAGTCTGTGAGAGCCAGTTTCCAGTTGTGCGGGATTTTCCTGCGCTGGAAAGTGGAAAGTGGGCCGAGGTGCTGACACACCCCGGCCCGAGGCCAAGCCTAGTAGGAGGCTCGACCATGCGAAGCGTAGACGACTTGCAGGCGACGTACGGGCGCACGAGGGACCGCGACGCCCTCAACAGCATCGCCCGCGACGCGGGAATCAAGGGCGGGCAGGGCAGGACACCCGACGAACTGGAGCGTTCCGGCTCCCTCGCCGCGACGGTGCTGGTGATCGTCGCGTGTGTCCTGCTGGCGGTCGTGATCGGCGGCTGCGGGACCGTGGCGGGGTTGGGCGACGACCTCCGCCAGTGGTCTGACGGGATCAGGGGCAACGTTGCGAAGGAGGGCGGCGATGCGTGACAAACACGGTCGGGAGTACCATGAGGGCGATCTGGTGCGGACTCCGCACTTTCGCGGCCCTCGCGGCAAACTGTTCTACCTCTATCACGTCGTCACGATCGACGGCGATGGGCACGTGTGGCTGACTCCGACAAGTCATCTCGCGGGCGATTCATACGTCCGTGGTGGCGGCAAATGCCTATTGAAGTACGCCAGCCCTGGCGCCGAGATCATCGACGGGCACACGAACGGATGGTGGTACGACCGACCGAGGATCAGGGGCAACGTTGCGGCCCAGCCGCAGGAAGGACAGTGACGTGGCGAAGAAGAAGCCCAAGATGATCCAGGTCGGGCCAGACGCCTTCAACGAGTGGGACATGGAGAAGGTGCCCGAAGGCACCAGGGCCGTGGTCTACTTCTACCGTCGAGATTCGTACGAAGGGCACGGCGAGGCGATCCTGGACATGGGCGACGGCTTTGTTCTCGTGAACCTTGGGCACTGCTCCTGCTACGGCCCTCTTGATGGTGCGAAGGCCGACGAGCGAATGAGCAAAACGGCGATGCTCAAATACCTGAAGTCGGGACTAGGCCACATCTACCCGGAAGAGACCGCGCTTCTGGCCATCGCGTTCAAGAAGTACATCGCCTGACCCCCTCTCCCCTCGCCCACAGCGGGGGGAGGGTTTCAAGGAGACGGACATGAAGACCACGAGCAAAGCAAAGAAGCCGAAGGATCTTCGCTGGACCGGAGCGAAGTCGAGTGCCTCCGCCTTTTGCATGCGATACAAGGGAGCGCGCTCCGTTTGTATTGAGGTGATCGGAAAGATCCCAGATAATGAATATGACTCGCTGTTCGTGTGGATGGCGGATGCGATCGCGTGGCAGAGGGAGGGGAAGAAGTGAGAACGTACACCACCAGAGAGATAGCGGCCTCGCAAGGCTGGTCATGCGAGAACGTCCGGCGCAGGGCGTTTGTCCGCCGCATCATGCCATCCGTCGAGTTTGTGCGCGGCAAGCCGACGCAGGTGTGGACCGACGCCCAGCGGAAGGCGATCCTGGCCAACGCGAAGGAGCACGCTCGTGGCTGAGTACATCGGCATCGAGGGGCCCTACCGCACCCGAAAGGGGTACTGGGTCTGCGAGTGGACCGACCCCCAGAGCAAAAGACGCTGCCAGCGGCACCTTGGTCCAACCTCGATGCTGTCGAGGGCCGACGCTCAGCAAGCGAAACTCGCTTGGCAGGAGACGGTGGTCGCCAATCCCGCACTCCTATCCGCGAGCGGGCTGGCCCCAACGCTCAACGAGTGGGCAGACCTCTATCTGGCGGGCCGGCCACGCCTGAGCAAGGCCACCGTCAAGGGATACCGCGATGCGACAGCCCACATGGTCAGGGTGTTTGGTGCCGACAGAAGGCTGAATCACGTCACCAAGCTGGACGCCAAGGCCCTGCGGGCCAATCTCGAGGCGCTGGGCAGGGCGGCGTACACGGTCAAGGGCGTCCTGACCCGGTGTCGGACGATGTTCGCAGAGGCGTTGGACTCGGGTGTGATCGGTCGCAACCCATTCGTCGGGGTGTCGGTGGCGGCCTCAGTGGATAAGGCGTGGGACCGCCCGACGCTGGCGGAGTTCTGGCGGATCATGCAGGGCTGGGGCGACTCCAGGGCCGCCTGCATGTTCGCGCTCGCCCGACTGGCGGGCCTGCGGGCCAACGAGACCGCCAAGGTCCGGTGGTCGGACGTGGACTGGGACAAGCGGACGATCGTGGTCCACGCTCCCGAGCGAGCGGCCCGAGGCGGCCAGGAGCGCACCACCAAGCGGCGGATGCGGGTGGTCCCGCTGGTGCCCGAGCTGCACGACATCCTCTGGCGGGCCTTCACCGATCGGGGCAGCGCTCTGCACGACCCGATCGGCACCAAGCAGGACCTGGGGTACAAGGCGCTCGGGCGCCGGCTCGACGACCTGGGCATCCCGGTCTGGCCCGACCTGTTCCAGGCGTGCCGGCAGATGCGGCTGACCGAGTGGGCGGACCAGCGGGTTCCGGTGGCGACGATCGCCGCGTGGGCTGGCAACTCCGTGGAGGTCGCGGAGAAGCACTACATCCGCGTGACGTCCGAGGCGATTGAGCGCGTGACCCGCCCTCGGCTGGCAGAGGGAGCGTGAGATCCTGTGTGGATAAGTCGGCATTGCGTTGACAGTGCGAATGACAATGCATATGTTTGGTGACACACCAGTGCGGTGAGAACAAGGCACAACAAACGGAGAACACAAATGCCTGGAATCTTGGCGACGGCAACGCTCGTGTCTCAGAGCCCGTACTCATGGAGTGCCCCCTTCAAGTCCCCGCAGGGAGAAAAGGAGTCCGCCGACGACTACGAGGCCCGCTGTTGGCGCGAGCGGTGCCACCGCGATGACAAGGGCGTTGCGTTCATCCCGCCGATGGCTTTCAAGAACTGCCTGGCGGAGGCGGCGGGTAGTGTCTCAGTCTGAATCCTTGGCCCGCTTCTGGTACGGCCCCCGCTTGTTCGCCTCGGTCCCGACCGCCGCCCGCTCCCGCGCCTCCAGCATCCCGACCAACTCCGCCACTTCCCAAACGTGGTCGGTCAACCCGGCTTCCATCGCCGGGGTGACGCGGAGCGTCTTATGCACGCGGCAGAAGTTGTAGAACGCGAAGTGAATCGCCACGGCCGCCCGGTGGTTGGCGAGTTTCTTGCTGAACCCGTTGGTCAACCGCGTGAATCGCCGCATGCCCATGCGCATCGTCAAGTTCTGGCGTTCCACGATGCTCGTGGAAACGTCTTCGTCAACGGGGCGACCGATGATCTTCGTCCGCGTGGTGCCGATGCACTCGCACGGGCTGTACCGCGACTCTTTCTCGCGCGGTTCGCCGTAGTGCTTGACGATCTGGGCATAATCGACGTTCCACCCGAAAGCGTCTTCCACCGCCCGCTCGTACACCCGATGCCCGTCCGTGGTGAGTTGGCACCGCCCGGAGATTCGGCGGGACAGGTCCAGCATGAACCGGCACGCACACTCCGCGTCCCGATCCCCGACCATCCACGAGATCATCAACTTCGTGTCGGCGTCGATCGCCGTCCAGGTCCACACCGACCCCACCCCGGGCTGGCCGCGCATACTCGCCGGGAGGTTCTTGTCCTTGGCGTAGCAGAACGCCCATATCTCGTCGGCCTGAACCCGCTCCGCGCTCACGTTCCGCACCGTCTCGTCGTGGAACGCCTCGCACACCGGCCCGAAGTCGGCGACGAACTTCATGACCGTGTTGATGCTGCACCCGACCATCCGGGACACCGACCGCATGGAGTTCCCTTCCACGAGGGCGGCGACGATCTGAACCCGCTTGGCGATGGGCAGCGTATTCATACTGAACAGTATGCCTGAGCGGTCCGGCATGTCAAGGGGGAATGTACGAGGGTATCATACATTCGTACTTGACGGGCGGCCCGGCCCGATGTACCCTGTCCACCAGTGGAGAGCATGGATGCCGGAGCAGGACCACAACGTGAAGCCGACCCCGGGAGAGGCGATCAAGGCCGAGATGGAGCGGATGGGCTGGACCCACGAGGACTTGGCCCGTCTCATGGGTCGGCATCGTCCCGAGATCACCAACCTGATCTCAGGGAAGCGGAGCGTCACCTTGGAGTTGGCCGTTGATCTGGCGACGACGAAGAGCCGGACGGAACGCCGGTCTAATCGTGGCCCCACCGCTTCGCGGCGGCTTTCTTGGCAATCCTGGTGCGCTCGGCCTTGGTCAACTTCTTGGCCCGCGCTTTGCCGCCCTTCAACCCTCCCAACCGTCCGAGTTCGACGGCGGCGGGGTTTTTCTTCGGGTCCGGTGGCGGCACCGGCGGCGTCTTCGGCTTCTCGCCGATCGCTTCCAAGAGCGTCCGGTGGGCGGCCTGGTTGGCGTCTTCTCGTGTGCTTGACCGCTTGGGCATGGTGGTAGACTATGCCCGGTCCCCGCGCGGGGGCAAACTCAGGCGGATTCAAAGCGCGACACTACCCCCTTCGCTCATAGTGCCCGTCAGGACGGCGGAACTGCGGCTCGTGCAGAATCATGCCGGGCTGCGGAGCCAGCTGGGCCGCTCGCATGGCGAGAATCTGGCGGACCAAAGCTGCTGCCTCAAGGGCCGCCCTTGTCCCGTACAGCGCCTCGACCTCCATCAGCTCGGCAACCAGGCGACGACGCTCGGCGTCGTCTGGCCCCGCGTGGAGCTCCCCGGTCCTGAGCGCGTCCACGATCTTCCGCACGGTTTTGGGCCCGAACACTTTGGTCTGGTTGAGGATGCGGCTCAGCGAACTGTTGCTCATGTCCGCTCTGCGGGCCAGTTCGGCGTCGCTCCAACCCAGTCGCCTGAGTCGAGGACGAACTTCCTCCCAAAAATCCATCCCCCTCGAACCGGGGGGATGCCTCGTCTTTGCCATGCGTATCTCCTGTTCTGCCAAGCATATGCACGCTCGCCGCATGGCGTCCAAAGTTATCCACAACGCCGCACATCGCTTGCATTGTGTACGCACAATGCTACGATTGGCTCCACACTTTCTCTTTCAGGGGCAACAATGGCGCACCAACGGCTGACGTTCGAGCAGTACAGGGCGCTCGACGCCTGGAACTTCTCGTCACTCAAGCACGCCGATCGTTCGCTGCGGCATGCCAAGGCCGCCAAGGACGGCCTGATCGACGACGCCACGGCGGCCCGATCCCTGGGGACACTGGCTCACCTGGCCACCCTTGAGCCCGAGGCGTTCCACGCCGGTGTTCTTCGCACACCCGACATTCGCAGGGGTACAAAGGCGTGGGAGTCGCTCCAGAGCGAGAACCCCGATCGCCTGCTCGTCCAGCCCGCCGACTACGACGTGGCGCTCAGCGTCCGAGACGCCGTGTGGAACAACCCGGCCTGCAAGGCGATCCTCAAGAGGGGGCAGCGAGAGCTGACCGTCACGTGGACGCACGAGCCGACTCTGCTGGACTGCAAGGCCAGGCTCGACATTGTGGGTTCGCGCATCGTCGCGGACTTCAAGACGTGCCGGGACGCCAGCCCCGAGCGCTTCCCCATCGCCGTTCACCGCTACCTGTACCACGCACAGGCGGCCATGTACCTGGAGGCGGCGAACCAGGAGTTCGGACCAGGGCACGAGTTCGTCCTGATCGCCGTCGAATCCGCCCCGCCCTACGCGGTGGCGGTCTACCGCATGTCGGACAGGGCAGTCGAGATCGGACAGAGGCTTGTCTCCGCGTGGAGGCACGCGGTGCGCAACGCCATCAAGAGCAATCGCTGGCCCGGGTACTCCGATCGGATTGAGGAGATCGAGCTGCCCGAGTTTGTCATGCGCATGGAGGAACAGTTTGATGTCAGGAACTGAACTGGCTCGCCGCCCAACCTCGCCGGTGGAGCAGATGCTGGTCCCGAGGGCCGACGTGCTCGCCAAGATGATCCCCAGTCGATCGGGGATCAAGGTCGAGCGCCTGATCAAGCAGGCCGCGATGGCGGCCTACAAGAACCCCGAGATCGCCAAATGCGATCCCGCGTCCATCGTCGCGTCCGTCACCCAGGCCGCCGAGCTGGGCCTCGACCTGTCCGGACCACTCGGCTCAGCCTACCTGGTCCCCTACAAGCGCAAGTGCCAGCTCATCATCGGCTACCGCGGGCTGATCGAGCTTGTCCACCGCTCGGGCCGGGTCAAGAGCATTGAGGCCCGTGTGGCCCACGAGAACGAGCCCCTCGAGATCAGATACGGGACCGACGCCTGCATCAGTCACGTCCCCGCGCGGGAACATCGCGGCCGCATCGTGGGGGCCTATGCGATCGCCCACCTGGCCTGCGGTGGCATGCAGTTCGAGTGGATGTGGGACGACGAGATCAACGAGGTGAGGAGGGCGTCCCCCGGCAAGGACCAGGCCCCGTGGCGTGACCACTACGCCGAGATGGCCCGCAAGACCGTCACGCGGCGGCTGTGCAAGTACCTCCCGATGATGCCGGAAGTGCGGTACGCGGTCGAACTCGACGAGGATGGCGACGGCGAGCAGGCACCAGTCGAACCCCGGACCTCGCCGGTCGATGAGATCAACATCGAGATCGTGGCTTCGCAGGGCGGAGATGGCGGGCCGGCAGACGCCGGCGGCGGCGAGCGGGCGGAGACGCCCGGTGCGGAATAGATCGTCGGGAGAGCCGACGACCTTGGCGGGGCATCCCACTGGATGCGTGCCATGATGCAACACCGCGCGCTGCGGACACGCGGCGCGCCGCTTTCCATGAACACCATCGACAGGGACGAACTTACGCCGATGGTCGCACGCTTCGAGGCGGCCGCCAAGAACCGACACTTCCGCGATCAGCAGGTGCGCAACCTGTGCGCCCGCGTCGCCCGGAACATCCGCGATCTTCACGCCCTGATGGGCGTTGTGGACATCGACGAAAAGGAGTGGCAGCAATGCCTGAACGACCGCTTCTCGCGCCCCGGCGCCGCAACTCCACCATCAACGGAAATCGCGCAGGACAGTACCCCGTCTGCGCCCCCGGCGGAAGGCAGCTCGGCTATGTCCGCCGTCGCCTGACCAAAACGCTGAGGGTCGAGTGGTGGGTGTGGACGTGCCACATCCCCGCGACGATCGGAGAGTGCGAGACGCGCGAGGAGGCCGAGCAGGCCGTCCGGGCCGCCGCCAGCATCCGCTGAACACCACCGCAAACCGTGAGTGCGGGTCCGGCGCTGGTTGCCTATTGCCAGCGCGACACATTCCTGCCAAAGCCCCGGGCATGGACAACCACGGGGGGCAACGCCTGGCGCCTTACCAGGTCAGGCCGCTCTTGGGCGAAAGCTCAACCGAGCGGTGTTCGAGACAGACAGGCGCGGCTCGCCGATCGCGCCGAGGACAGATGGGAGCGGCAGGACGCCGTAGCCCAGGCACATCGGTCCAAGACCCTGGGGAGAAGCGACGACGCCGGCCCCGGGGCCTCACCCGACAGGGTGTGGGGTGTCGGGGGAACCCGGCGCGATTCCCGTGCGTTGACCGAGCACGAAAGCCAGCGCCGGGCGCAAGCGTCCGCGGCTCCGCCGGGCGATGTTTGCGACACGACCTCGCATGGGCGGGGTCGCTGCGCATCCGCTCACCACCGGGCGATGGGCATGGGAGACAGTCATGGACGACCTTGGTGCGGTTCGGTCGTGTTTGGAGTGGATTCCAGGCGCGCGCGCAAGATGCACCAATAAACGCCTCGATTTTTACCTCGCCGCCGCCGGCCAGGCCCTTGCGGAGGTCGAGCACGTGGTCAGCACCGGGGGCGTGCTGTCTCGCACGCCGAACTTGGCTGGCTTGGCTGAGGGGATCTATGCGGAGTACCCCCGGAAGGTAGGACGCGACAAGGCCCTGGAGAAGATCAGCAAGGCGATCAAGAAGATCGCGTCGAGCAAGACCAAGGGCGACGAGCTGGCCGCGGCTCTGTGGCTTCTGGATCGTGTGAAGACGTACGCGAGCAGCCCGCACCTTCGTGGCCGTGAGCTCGAGTTCATTCCGCACTGCGCCACGTGGATGAACGGCGGTCGGTACGACGACCCTCTGACGGAGTGGGGGTACACGGCGAGGGACTTGGGGCTCAGGAAGTTCCGGGCGTTGTCGCCGGAGCGGCAGGCGGAGGTCAGGCGTCTGGCGTTGGAGGCAAGCCCGCACACGACGGATCCCGACGGTGCGATCGCCTCGTGGATGAGCAAGCAGGAGGTTCAGGTGTGATCGAGTGCCTTGAGGACGCGAAGGCGGACGCCCGGTAGGGCGGGAGGAACACATGCAGGAGTACGAGTGGTCGAAGATGGAGGCGGTCGAGGCTCCGGACAGAAACTGGTGGCTGCGCGGCACCGACGCGGACAACGGTTCAACGGCCCCCGTCGCCATAGGTCTGTCCCGATTGGTGGCCGAGGACCTCGCCCGCGCGTACAACGCCGCACTCGCCGCCGCACCCGCCGCAGACCAGCCCCGACCGCCGCTTCGCCCGTGCTACTGGTGCAGCAAGTGGGGGCCGTGCTCGGAGTGTGCAAGGAAGTGGGACACCCAGCCCGAGACGTGGCGGAGCAGGTGCGGGGTGGTGCAGTTGCTCGACGGGCGATGGACGGCTTTTTACCGCACGCCGCTGGTCGATACGGCCACGTACCTTCGCTCGGACGGGCGATGGGTGCCGTGGGAAGTGTGGATCGACCTGTTGCCCGACCCCAAGACATACCCCACCAAAGACGCCGCCCTTGCCGCACTCGCCAAAGCTCCCCCGCCGCCGGGGGTGACGTGAGGGAGCTTGACCACGCCGCCGAGTGGGACCGCTACTGCGAGCAGGAGCGTGGCTTCTGCGGCGTGTGCAGGCGCGAGGGGCGGGTGGCGACGGCGGAGTTCGAGAAGCGCCTGTGCGACTGCGGGTCGGTGATCTGTCGTCGGTGCTGGGACTGCGGGGATCGTGAGTGCCTGAAGTGCCGGGGTAGAAGGGAGCAGCAGCATGGGGAGTGAAGTGTTGACACCTGAACTCTCGGCCCACCCCGACCCCCTGGAAGCCATGACCGCCGCACTGGAAGGAGCAGCCCGTGAGTGACATCCAATCCCTGGTCGAGCGGCTGAGGGAGTTCGCCGATCAATACGAGGCGTTCAACTACACGGTGGTGGCCGACGCCATGCGCGAAGCCGCCGCCGAACTCGCCCGCCTCACCGCCGAGAACAAGAGGCTCGCGGGGGAAGCCGATGCGATGAAGGTCACGACGAAGGACGGGGCACGAATCCGCCCGACCGTCGATCAGGTGTGGTTGGAGTTCGACCGCACCAACAACAACAAGGCCGAGCCCGTCACCAAAGGTCCGTGGCAGACAACGCCCGGCGCGTGGAGTTACTTCGACGGAGACTGGTACATCGGGTGGGGCGGACCACAGTACGACGAGCGGTTGGTGTCCGACTGCTACTCAACCGAGGCCGCCGCACTCGCGGCAAGGAAGGGGGAGCAGCCCGCTTGAGCAACAACGCACGGACGCTCGCCTGGTGCAGGGCACAGGGCATGGATGCCCAGGTTGTCGAACACTGGAACGCCCACGCCCGCAAGCGGCTCGACCTGTTCAACTGCCTGGACGTGGTGGCGCTCGACGACAAGCCGGGCGTGCTGGGCATCCAGACGACCAGCAGGGCCCACGTTTCGGCCCGCGTCAAGAAGATCCTCGACGAGCCACGCGCCCACCGCTGGCTCAAGAACGGCAACCGCATCGTCGTCCACGGATGGGACCAACCCGGCGGGCCTCGGCACCGCTGGCGGCTGAAAGAGGTTGATGTGAAGCCGGAGGCCCAGGCGTGAAAGACCCCGCGCAGCAAGAACCCCACTCGACAACCGCGTTCCGGTGGTGGTCTCAGCATCGGGTGGCCCGCAGGCTGGCTGGCCCAAGCATCAACTGGAACCTGCTCTATTGGCCGTGCGGGTGCATCAACCACGGCTACCTGCCAGCCGTCTACGAAAGCTGGCTCTCGTTCGTCCGGCACGACGAGGCGGTGGCGTCCGAAGCGATGGAGCGTGAAGGTTCCATCATCGACTCGTTCTGGCGGGCCTGGGGCACAGTCCCTGCCGCCGCAGACTGACACAGGAGGCCCCATGCGAACCACCGTGTTCTCCGGCTCCATCATCGACGAGCAGATCAAGCTCGAACTCGACGCCGTGCGCGAGGGCGTGCAGGCATACCAGAAGGTCCGGCGCGAGGTCGAGTCACGCGGCGACGCCGCCATGCTCAAGCCATGCCAGCGGCTGCTCGCGCACTGGTTCGAGGTTCTGCGGGACGTGATCGACCTTGAGCAGAAGAAGATCCAGGCGGGCGGAAGGTACGTCCCGTCGTGGGCCCCTCTCCTCATGGCGGTGGACGCCGATCGGATCGCCGTCTGCGCCATGCACGAGGCGGTCGGGGCGTGTGTTGAGCAGCCGCAGGGCGTCGCCAAGGCGTGGCTCGCCGGCAAGATCGGGGCGGCCATCGCGGCGGAGTTCCACGCGGACGTGCTGAGCGGGCACGCCTCGGGGTCCAAGAGCCTCAAGTACAGCAGGCGCCTGCGCCGCCCATCCGACCTGAACGACCTGGCGCGCCGGATCCTGGACGACACCCGGTTCGGCCTGGCGATGCGGTACGGGTGCGGGGGGGCGGTGCTGGAGCTGATGGTCAAGTTCTGCTCGACGCGCGACTACGGCGACCCACGCGGCATCGAGAAGGCGTTCGAGGAGAAGCGTGTCAGGTTCAAGCGTCACGTCAAGACCATGATCGTGCTCAGCGACGACGCCCAGGCGCTGATCGAGGATGGGCACGGCCAGCGTCAGGGGATGCGACCCCGATACCTGCCCATGATCGTTCCTCCCTACCCGTGGACCGCCGACGCCGAGGGGGGCTACGTCAAGGTCCGGACCCCGCTGGTGATCGGTCTGTCCAAGGCCCAGCGGAAGGCCATGGACGCGGCAGACCTGACCGAGACGATGGCTGCGGTCAACGCCCTGTCGGCGACCCCCTGGAGAATCAACCGCAGGGTGCTGGATGTTGTCAAGGACTTGTGGGACCGCGGCGGCGGCGCCGTGGACATCCCGCCCGCCCAGAACCGCCCCGTGCCCCCGTCGCCCGGCGGGACGAACTTGCAGGCACTGGCCCGCTGGAAGCGTGAGGCCGCGACGATCCACACCGAGAACGCCGGGCTGCGCGGACAGCGGCGGCAGTTCCTGAACCGGCTGGGCGTCGCCGTCCGATTCGTGGACCGTGACGCCATCTACTTCCCCCACCAGCTCGACTACCGGGGCCGGGCGTATCCCGTCCCCCAGGGGCTCAACCACCAGCAGGGCGACCTCTCTCGTGGGCTGCTCGAGTTCGCGGAGCCCCGGGCTTTGGGCGCCGAGGGCGAGTACTGGGTCAGGGTCCACCTGGCTGGCTATTTCGGCATCGACAAGGTGTCGTACGACGACCGGGTGCGGTGGACGCACGAGAACATCGACCATGCGTCGCTGCAGCGCCTGGGCGAGAACCCTCTGGACGAACCGTCCTGGCAGCGGGCCGAGAAGCCCTGGCAGGCTCTGGCGGCCATGCTTGCCCTGTCGGACCCGCTGGCCGCCATGCACCTTCCCGTCCAGATCGACGGGACGTGCAACGGGATCCAGCACCTTGCCGCGCTCTCGCGCGACGCTCAGGCGGGAGGTCTCGTCAACCTGGTGCCGGGCGACAAGCCGTCCGACCTGTACGCCGCCGTCGCCGAGGTGGTCAGGACCCGGGTGGAGGAACTGATCGCCGACGGATCAGAGGTGGCGCCCTACGCGCTCCGCTGGGTGACACGGAAGATCATCAAGCGCGTGCCCATGACCAAGGCGTACGGCGTGACCCCGATGGGCGCCAAGGACCAGATCCAGGAGGAACTGGAGGCCGCGAAGGTGCCGCGCGACCAGGCCCGGATGATCGCCATCTTCCTGGCCCCGCTCGTGCTGGAGGCGGTCGATCAGGTCTGCCCGGGCCCGGCGGCTGTGATGGACTGGTTCCGGGCCTGCGCCGAGACCGTCGTGAGGGCGGGGCACAAACTCCGGTGGACGGTCGATGGTGGCTGGACCGCCGTCCAGAACTACACGAACAACGGGAGGATGGAGATCAAGACGCTCGCGGGCCGTCGGCTCTACATCATCAACCCCAGCGCCGAGCGGTCGATCAGCCTTCGTCGCCAGCGCAACGGCTCGTCCCCGAACGTCGTCCACAGCCTGGACGCCCGGCACCTTCGGGCCACGGCCCTGCGATGCCGAGACTCGGGCATCACCTTCGCAGGCGTACACGACTCATTCTGGACGCACGCCGCGGACGTGCCCGCGCTGGCGGCGATCGGGCGTGAGGAGTTCGTCCGTCTCCATCGCCAGCCGATCCTTGAGGGTCTGCAGGCCCAGTGGGAGGCGCTGTGCGGGAAGGAGATGCCGGCACCGCCGACTGCGGGAACGCTGGACCTCCAGGCGGTGTCGGGCTCTTTGTATTTCTTCTCTTGACTCTGCCGGGTCGCGGGGCATAGTCAGCCGCCGTACTCTCTGATGGAAGCGTGTCACCGAAACGTGACCGTCCGGCCCGACGCCGGCGCGGTCTACTTCGCCACGATGGACTCGCCGCGGGCCGCATGGCTCCGCCGCTGGCTTCGCTTGGCGGGGTGTCACTTCGGCCACGTCGCCATCGCGGACCGCTCGATGGCGCTTGACCCCTCGATCAAGGGGGACCGGCTTCGCTGGCGGTCGGCGTTCGAGGCCGAGTACCCGACGCTGGCCTGGCGCGTGGACGTTCCCGGCATCCGGCTTCGCTGGTCGGACTTCGACCCGCGTCCAAGAAGTATCTGGCCGCCGGCGCTGCGATTCCTGAGCCTCGGTTTGCTGCCCACCCGCGACTGCGTGCAGACGGTTGCCCACGTGCTTCGGAGGTCTGGGGTGCGGGTGCCGAGCCGGACCACAACGCCCGACGACCTGTTCGACTTCCTGAGAGAGGAGGGGTATGCCGTCCACCCAGTCTGCCGATGCCGGCCTTGGGTCTCTGGACCATGCCACCCTGGTGCGCCTTGTGCGAGCCCTGGAGCAGTCGTGCCCCCTGCCGATCCTGTCGCCGGGACGCCTCAGCACTGAGCAGGGCAGGCTCGACATCGCGGTCGAGTATGGCAGGCGCCGCGTGCTGGAAGAGGCGCGCCACGCCATGAGGGAGAAGGAGCGTGAGCATGGGACTGTTTGACGCCCCCTCCGCCCCGCCGCCCCCGCCCGAGCAGCCGAGCACAGAGCCCGATCTCGACGCGCTCGCCCGGTTCCGGGCGGAGCAGGAGCGTCTGCGCCGCTCGCGGGCGAGCCTTGTCATCGAGCCGCGTCCAACCGTGCCGACCGGCCTTTCCATCCCAAAGTAGGAGGTTTCCATGCCCGACAGCGACCCCCCCGCCGATCTCGACACGACCCCGAGGTACTCGGTCGTGTTTGTGACGTCCGCCCCCTACGCCGTGCCCGGCTTTCCGTGGCGCGTGGAGGACGGGGCGATCGACTCCGGCGACCCGTACATCGCGGCCTGCCAGGTCGAGGGCAACGCGACGCTGATCGCCGACGCGCTGAACCGCTGAATGGCCAAGTCACTGCTGGACACCTGGCACACCGACGACGCGGCGCGCCAGCAGAGCCTCGACCGCGCCAGGCGGTGCGCGGCCCTCACAAAGCCTCCGGCACTTCCGCCCCAGAACCACATGTCGGAGGACGGGCTGCCCGAGCCGTTCCAGTCGCTTGGCGCCATGATCGTGACGGCGCTCGAGGGCAAGATGCTCTCGGCCCTCTTTCCGCCGGGGCACCCGTGGTTTCTTCTCCAGCCGTCCCCTTCTGTCTGGCTGGCGAGCGACGAGGACGTGCCCGCCGAGGACAAGCGGGAGTTCGCGTCTCTGCTCTCTCGC
>CAZRFC010000040.1:0-4528 GCA_964598975.1 uncultured Mycobacterium sp.
ACTGCGGCAGTTGTCGCGGCGGCCTCGGCACCCGTCGTCCATGCCGACACCCCCTGGTTCGCCTCGCAGGTCGGCGGCGCCAACCAGGTCCTCTCGGTGGTCGGAGTCGGCGGCTCCAACGCCAAGATGGACGTCTGGCAGCGCGGGGCCACCGGCTGGCAGCCGGTCGGCAGCGGCATACCGACTCTCATCGGCTCGGCGGGGATGGCGCCCAAGGCGAAAGACGCCGTCCCAGCCACCCCGATGGGGGTCTACAGTCTCGACTTCGCATTCGGTACCCAGCCCAGTCCGGGCGGCGGCCTGAAGTACTACCAGACGACCCCGGACTATTGGTGGTCGGCCGACGGGCCCACCTACAACACCATGCAGGTGTGCAAGCAGGCCGACTGCCCGTTCGATACCTCCCCGGCCAGCGGTACCGAGAACCTGTACATCCCGGCCTACGCGCACGCCATAGTCATGGGCGTCAACAAGGAAAGGGTTCCCGGCAATGGCGGCGCGTTCTTCGTGCATACGAGCAACGGAGCGCCGACCGCCGGTTGCGTAGCCCTCGACGACGCCACGCTGGTCAAGATCATCCGCTGGCTGCAACCCGGAGCGGTGATCGCCATCGCCCAGTGATTCAGGCCAGCGCCGAGCCCGGCGTGACCTTGCCCTCCAACTTCTGAGCCACTTCATAGGTGCGCTCGTACCCCGTCGCGCAGATCTTCCATCCCTCGCTGGTCTTGCGATACCGGTCTCGGTAGAACGCCGCACCGAACAGCATGAAGTTGTGCTCCGGCACGATCACCCGATCCTGCAGGTACCACCTACCCTCGGCCTCGTCGCTGTCGTCCAAGGTGATCTCGGGGTGAGTCACGCGGTGCTCGGTGATCACCCCTGCCGGCATCGCGTTGCGCATGAACTCGACCAACTCGGCTCGCTTGGTGAAGTGCAACTCCTTGCCCAAAGACGATCCGTAGTCCCCGACGACGTCCTCGGTGAGAGTGTCGGCGAAGTCGTCCCAATGCTTGGTATCCAGCGCCCGCAGATAGCGGTACTTGACCCGCTTGATCGCCTCGATTACGTCCAGATCAGCCATCCCGTCATTGCAGCACACCGGTGACCCTCTGGACTAGGTTTGACGGGGTGAGCCAGCCCCGCAGCCGCTACGCCGAACTGTCCCGCGCTGAGCTTGCCGTGCTGGTTCCCGAACTCCTGCTGATCGGTCAGCTGATCGATCGATCCGGAATGGCCTGGTGCATCGCGTCTTTCGGCCGCGAGGAAATGCTCCAGATCGCCATCGAGGAATGGGCCGGTTGTAGCCCGATCTACACCAAACGCATGCAGAGAGCACTCCGGTACGAGGGTGAGGACATCATCACCATCTTCAAGGGGCTGCAGTTCGATATCGGCGCGCCACCGCAATTCATGGACTTCCGCTACACCGTCCATGACCGCTGGCACGGCGAGTTCCATCTCGACCACTGCGGTGCCCTGCTTGATGTCGAGCCGATGGGCCCCGACTACGTGAGGGGCATGTGCCATGACATCGAAGACCCCACTTTCGATGCCACCGCGGTGGCCACCAACCCGAGGGCGCAGGTTCGGCCTATCCACCGACCGCCGCGACGGCCCGCCGACCGGAAACCGCACTGTGCGTGGACGGTCACCATCGACCCCACCTACCCGGAGGCCCAACCCATCCCGGCTCTGGCCGTCATCGCCGAGACGAACGCCGCCAACTGGGACCTGGCACCCATCGACCCCGACGACGAGGGTGCCGCGGATTACACCGGTCCGCTGCTCTCCGACGTCGACTTCGGTGCGTTCTCACACTCGGCACTGACGCGTATCGCCGACGAGGTGTGTCTGCAGATGCATCTGCTGAACCTTTCCTTCGTCCACGCGGTGTCCAAACGCGCGGGCGACGACGAACGGTTGGCAACGTCGATCTGCACGAAGCAACTCACCGGGATCGCCGGGGTTGCCGCCGAGCGAATCCGGCGCGCCTTGAACATCCCTGCGGATCTTGACGGCCTTGAGAAGGTCCTTCGGTTGCACCCACTGCTGAACCCTGTCGGCTACGTGCAGGCTCAGCTGGCGGCCGGCCAATTACACATCCAGCGATCGCCGGCCCATGACGACGGTGGGTGGATCGCCCGGTGCGGCCCCGATTCCACGCAGCCACTCCAGGCTATTGCCACCGCGGTGGACCCGCATCTGACCGTCCGCGTCGTCGGTGTCGACACTGACTGGACCGCCGAGTTCACCAGGACCGACTCCACGATCACGGACTTCCCCGAAGTGCAGGTCACCAAAGTCAGCGGCGGCGCCGCCTTCGTCTTTCAGCCCAGACGGTCACTTCCGATCACCGCCGTCTGACGGCTCGTCGCCGCCCCCATGTCGGTTGATCGGGGGACAGCGATTTCCTCCGCGCGACGGTCCCTTCGGTGGACGTGGGCGGGCCATGCCGAATCGCAAGCTTTCCCTGTCGGGTTCCTCATCGGGAGGACCAACGAACAACGAAAGACGAGGACAGAAACCATGACTGCAAAACTGGGCCCGCTGGCGGGAATCCTGACCACCGTCGTCGCGGCCGGCGCGTTGACGCTGGGCCTCGGCTCCCCGGTCGCCAACGCTGCCGAAGGATGCGCTCAGGGTTATCACCTGGACGGGATGAGCTGCGTGGTGAATGTCCCCGGCCCCGGGGCGGTCTTCAATCTGCCCAACCCGGGCTGCTGGCACAACGACCTCGGCGATGTCCGCTGCTTCCCGGGTGCCGTCTGAGGCACCCTTCCCTCGAACCCCTGCATCGGGCCCGCCGCCCTCCGCTGGCGGGCTCGATGCGTATCCGCGGTTCGCTGCAGGCTTACCCGGCGGCATCGACACCGGCAGCAAACTCGGCGCACACTGGAACCCATGGATAACAACGGGCCGTTCGGCATCGACCCTGACGAGTTCGACCGCGTCGTGCGCGAGACCGGCGAAGGCCTGCGCAGCGCCTTCGAGCAAGTCGGCCGGTTCTTCAACACCTCACCGGAGCGGGCCGGTTTCGGATTGCTCTTCGATCAGTTCGTCCGCGCGGCGCCGCAGGGGCGTCCGCAACCGGAGACAGCGGGCGAGGCCGGCGACGGTGTGTGGGCCATCTACATCTCCGATCCCGACGGCAAGGCGCACGTAGAGCAGGTGTACAAGAGCGAACTCGACGCACTGCGGGCTAACAAGCTCAACACCGACCCGAACCGCAACGTCCGTTTCCTCCCCTACGGGATCGACGTCAGCGTGCTCGATGCTTCCCGTCCCGAGGCCACCGAGTCCGAACCGCCCCAGTGACGGGTTCGCAAGTTTCGTAGTCGGGTCGGGTACAAGGTAAGGAACACCGTGATGATCGAAAGCCTGAAGCGTTCGGCGGTCGGCCTGCCGGCGGCACTGTCAGCCCTGGCCGCACTGGCGGTGGCCGCTCCGGCGGTGGGCCATGCCGCCGAGTGCGGTCCCGGAACGGTCTACGACGCACCGTCGAACCTGTGCGTCGCCGCGCCGGCAACACCCGCCCAGTGGAACGCGGCGCCCCTTGCAGCACCGGCACCCCCGCCGCCCCCGCCACTGCCGCCGATTTCGATCTGCCCGCCAATTCCGTTCGTCGCGGTCTGTTTCCCGGTCAACTGACGGGTAGTCGACGGCGATACGCATGTTTGCCGACGGCTCACGTTGGGTACCGGCGATGCGCCGATAGTTGACACAGGATTTTTCCGCACCGCGCCGAAGTGCGGTTTCCGCACGTGGGGGCCGAAAAGTCCCGGCGCGGTGACCGATCCTGAGACAACCGGTTTTAGGCACAACAGCAATTGGCCACTAAAGTAATTAGCTATGCCGAAGATGGATCGTCGCAGCGCCATGGTGATGGCGGGTATGGGCCTGGCCGCCGTCGCGGTTCCGGCAACGGCGGGCGCCAATCCGGAGCCGCCACTGCCCGGTCCCCCTCCGCCGCCCGGCGCGCCTGTGCCGCCCCCTCCGTTCGGTGCGCCGCCGGCTCCCCAGGGAGCCGTGTCCCCGCCGGGGTTCTTGGGCGACGAGTTCGACGGACCTGCCGGTGCGCCGCCCAACCCTGCGCTGTGGAGCATCGCCCAGCGCCGCGAACTGATCAAGAAACCGGTGTTCTGGGACCGCCCCGAGAACATGGGCCAGTACCGCGACGACCGGGAGCACGTCTTCCTGGACGGCAATTCCAATCTGGTCATCCGTGCCACCCGGAACCCCAACGGCACGTCGCCGTCCAGCACCTACACCAGTGGCAAGGTTGTCGGCAATTTCGCCGCACCGATCAACCACACTTTCGAGGCGCGGGTGAAGATGGAATGCCTGACCCCCGGCGCCTGGCCGGCGTGGTGGGTCGTCAACGAGAACAAGCCGCGCGGCGGCGAGGTCGATCTCATCGAGTGGTACGGCAACATGGAGTGGCCGTCGGGGACGACCGTTCACGCACGTCTGGACGGCACCTCGTTCGCGACGCAGCCGATCCCGGTCGATGATCAGTGGCACACCTGGC
>CAZRFC010000040.1:4538-12327 GCA_964598975.1 uncultured Mycobacterium sp.
GACGTGGACCACCGCGGGGATGTACTTCTGGCGGGACTACGAGCCCGGGATGGAACCGTACTTCGAAGTTCCGGCGGGCTCGATCGACGACTGGGCGTTCAACGACCCCGGCTTCATGATGAAGCCGGTGTTCAACCTCGCCGTCGGCGGCACCGGCGGCAAGGACGCGTCGACGGGCGACTACCCGTGCCAGATGCTGGTCGACTGGGTTCACATTTTCCCGGGCTAAACCACCCCATGAGGGTCCACCGGGAACTACTGTTCGCGCGTGGACATTCTCATCATGATCCTGCTGCTGGGGATCGCTCTGCTGATCTGGCGTGGCGCTAAGCGCGGGTTGATCATCACCCTGTGGGCGGTTGGCCTGGTCGCCATGATCGGCCTCTTCCGCTACCACGTCACCTCCGTCCTGGATCTGAGCTTCTGATGGGCGAGGTCGTGATCGAGGAAACCCGGATCGTCGAAGAGCCCGCCGAACCCCGAAGCGGTTTGTGGGGAGCCCTGACGTTCTGGGGTCTGCACGCCTGGGTCGCCGCCTACACGGTGGTGATGCTCAGCGCCTTTTTCATCCAGTTCGTCATGGGTGAATTCCCCTGCCCGCTGTGCATGCTGCAGCGCTACGGGATGATCCTGGCGACCTTGGGGGCGCTGTTCGTGATCATGCAGGCGCGGCGTGGGACCCTCACCACCGCGCGTTACGCGCAGGGCTTGGGAATGGGCCTGATCAGTGTGCTGGCCGGCGCTTCGGTGTCTATCCGGCAGATCGAACTGCACATCCTGCCCGGCGACCCCGGCTACGGCGAGCCGTTCCTGCGGCTGCACCTGTACACCTGGGCCTTCGTCACCTTCGCGATCGTCATGATCTATGTCGGCGTCATGCTCATGCTGATGCCGCGTGGTATCCCGCAGGCGCCCGCCGAAGGCACCACCGCCCGCAAGGTGTCGACCGTCATCATCTGGCTGTTCATCGCCGTCGTTGCCGCCAACGTCATCGCGATCATCTTCTTGGAAGGCTTCGCTGCGGTGCTGCCCGACGATCCGACGAGTTACACCCTCATCGATCAGATCCGCGGACGCTGATCGGACGCCGCTGACGCTGCCTGTCCGGCCACGGTGGGATGACGTTCACCCACAGCAGATACCAGAGCAACCCCAGCGCGAAGCCGGCTGTGACGTCGGAGGGGTGGTGGACGTTAAGGATCACCCGCGCCAGCATCAGCAGCAGGATCAGCAGGCCGCCGAGGACGGCGACGAACTTTCGCCATCCGCGGGACAGGCCCGGCCAGAGCACCGTCGCGAGTGAGAATACGGCCACCGTGATGCTCAGCGCATGTCCCGAGGGAAACGACGAGGAGCTTTCGAAGTCCATGGCGGTCGACGGCCGGGGGCGATCGGCGAGAGCTTTGGCGCCGGCCGTCACCAGGCCCATCATCACCACGGTTCCGGTGAGGAATGCGGCCACCCGTAGCTGTTTGTAGGCCAAGGCCACGGCGATCACCAGCAGGGCGACGAGGCTGAGAACCCGGGTGCTGAAGATCGCCGAGAGGTCATGCCAGAACGAGAGCCAGCCCGGGCGGTGGACGCCGTAGTCGTGGAAGAAACCGAGGATGTCGTAGTCGACCTCGGCCAGCACACCCCACTTGTGCTTGTACCCGATCCACATCGTCGTGTAGACGAACACCGCGGCCACCGCGGCCCACCAGTATCTCTTCGCGGCCATCGGGGGAAGGATAGGCCAGGCCCGCAGGAGCCACGGTCAGCCGACCCGGCGGTCGCGATCTGAATTCACGGCGCAGCAGAAATCCCGCCCGTGTCGTTGTTCAGCCTGCCCAGCACCTTGTCGAACACGCCGTTCATCACCTCGAACTCGTGAGCGTTCAGGTCGTCGAAGATCAACCGTCGCACGGTCGCGGCGTGGCCTGGGGCCGCGCGCTCGATCGCGGCTCGACCCTTCTTGGTGAGCACAACCCAGGCGACGCGGCCATCCTCGCTGCACTCGGACCGCTCGACCAGTCCGCGGCCCTCCATCCGGGTGACGTGGTGGGAGACCCGACTGCGCTCCCAGTTCAGTTCGCGGGCGAGATCAGTGACACGGACTCTGCCCTCCGGGGTATCGGTGAGCTGAACCAGGACTTCGAAATCCGGCAGCGACAGCCCGGCATCGGCCTGCAGTTCCCGATGCAGAGCCGCCGGCAGCAGCGCATTGAGCCGCAGCCAACGCCGCCACAGGTGCTGGGCGTCCGGGGAGAGCCACGGTGAGTCATCAGCCATGGGCCTATCCTAACCCGGAATGGTTGACACGTCACCGATATCGGTGCAACATAGTTGATGCGTCACCAAAACTGCTGATTCGATTCCGCCAAGGAGCAACCATGACCACCGTCTCCACCACCGCCGCACCGGCCACACTGTCCGACCTCTCAGGCACGTGGACCATCGACCCCGCGCACAGCCGGATCGGCTTCGTCGCCCGGCACGCGATGGTCACGAAGGTCCGCGGCGCCTTCACCGAGTTCGAGGGAACCGCCGTCGTCGGCGCCGGGGATTTCACCCGGTCCCGGGTCGAGCTGGTCATCCAGGCCAGCAGCATCGACACCAGCAACGACCAGCGCGACGAGCACCTGCGCAGCAACGAGTTCTTCGACATGGGCACCTATCCCCAGATCACCTTCGTCTCCTCGGTCGTGCTTCAGACCGGCGCGGCGGATTTCGAAATCACCGGCGATCTGACGATCAAGGGCGTCACCCGCACCGTGACCGTCCCGTTCGAGTTCGAAGGTCTGGCCCATGACCCGTTCGGAAACCTGCGGGCCGGTTTCGAGGGCTCGGTGGTCATCAACCGCAAGGATTACGGAGTCACCTGGAATGCCGCGTTGGAGGCCGGTGGCGTACTGGTGAGCGACAAGATCACTCTCGAGTTCGACGTATCGGCGATCAAGAACGCCGATCGGCCGATCTCACTAAAGGACTGAAGTCATGAAATCTGCACACCCCGGTCAGAGCGTCGACATCCGTCGTGCCGAGGACCGCTTCAAGAGTCGACTCGGATGGCTTGACTCCAAGCATTCCTTCTCGTTCAGCCGTCACTACGACCCGGCCAACACCCATCACGGTCTGTTGTTGGTGAACAACGACGACATCGTCTCTCCCGGAACGGGATTCGACACCCACCCCCACCGTGACATGGAGATCGTGACCTGGGTGCTCGACGGCTCGCTGGTCCACCAGGACTCCACCGGACACAGCGGAGTCATCTACCCCGGTCTGGCGCAGCGGATGAGCGCCGGGCGGGGCATCCTGCACTCGGAGAAGAACGACTCCTGGCGGATTTCCGGTGATGTTCACAGCGAACCCGTCCACTTCGTGCAGATGTGGGTGGTACCAGACGAGCCCGGCATCGAGCCCGGCTACGAACAACTCGAAATCGACAACGAGTTGCTCTCCGGCGCACTGGTGACGGTTGCCTCCGGAATGCCCAAGCACGACGGCGAATCTGCGATCCGGATCAAAAACAGGTATGCGGCCCTGCACGCAGCCCGGATACAGAACGGCCAGATCGTCGAGTTGCCCGAGGCGCCGTTCCTGCATCTGTTCGTCCCGCGGGGCTCGGTCACCCTCGAAGGCGCCGGCCCGCTGCACACCGGCGACGCCGTTCGGTTCACCTCCAGCGGAGGGCAGAAGATCACCGCGACCGAACCCGCCGAGATTCTCGTGTGGGAGATGCACGCGGCCATCGCGGCGTAGACGGATGAATACCGAAATCGGCCGGGGCGCACATCGCATCCGGACACAAAGTGTGGAAACGTCGTAGTTCCGGGGAATCGGATGCCGATTCCTTTTGGTTAGTTGGACGAAAGGCGCTGGACATGCTTCGCGAGAGGTACATCGTCGCCGGGATAGCTGTCCTAGCCATTCCACTCGGCGTCACGTTCGCCCCGCCGGCGTCAGCGGACTGCACGAGTGCCGGTTACGCGACCATCTGTGCGGACGGGCAGGTCCGAGGCGGCGGCCCGACACCCCCCTCTGCGGCACCCGTGTACCCGTCGTACTGCGCCGACCCGTGGTACTGCGACGACAACTTCGGCGTCGATGTCTCGTGGCCGATCCGCCCCGGCGGCGGAATTGGTGGGCCCGGGGGAATCGGCGGTCCCGGTGGACCCGGCAGGCCAGGTGGGGGTGGCGGTATCGGTCCGCGTTGACCCGCCTCCCCGCCGAGAGGCCAAACTCAGAACCCTCCGACCCCTCGTTTGTTAGGAGAATCCAGTGATGTTTCGACGCTTCATCGGAGCTGGCATGATCGCCGCCGCAGCGGCTCTTGGAATGACGGCAACCGCCGAAGCTGATCCGCCGAACTGCACGGCGGGCGACCTCTCAATGGTGATGTCGGGTGTCAACGCCGGCATGGGCGCCTATTTGTTGACCCATCCCGAAGTCAACGCCTTCTTCACCAGCCTCAAGGGCATGTCCCGCGACCAAATGCGGGACGCAATCGTCGCCTACGGACAGGCAAATCCACAGGTGAAGAACGAGATTCAGGCAATTCGGCAACCGGCGAGCGATTTCCGCGACCGCTGCCAGGCGCCAGTGCCCGACGACATGCCGGGAAGCTGACGGGACGTCACGCTTCAGTGCGTTGCTTCGCCCCGGTTCGAACCGGCCGGCCAGGTGCGTGGTTCGGACTCGGCACTGGATCTCGCCGCCGAGGACGCGCGCGGACTGAAGGGTCCTTGCCGGAGCTTTCGATGGAGCCGATGACGGGAATCGAACCCGCGTATTCAGCTTGGGAAGCTGATGTTCTGCCATTGAACTACATCGGCATGCCGCGCTGACGACGATAGCAAGCCGGGCCTGCCTATACGCTCGTCGGGTGCTGCTCTCAGATCGTGACATCCGCGCCGAGATAGCGTCCGGCAGACTCGGCATCGACCCCTTCGACGACTCGCTGGTGCAGCCGTCCAGTGTCGACGTCCGGCTGGACAACCTTTTCCGGGTCTTCAACAACACCCGATACACCCACATCGACCCTGCCCGCCAGCAAGACGAACTGACCAGCCTGGTCCAGGCCGCCGACGGGGAGCCGTTCGTCCTGCACCCCGGGGAGTTCGTCCTCGGATCGACCCTCGAGTCCTGCTCGCTGCCAAGCGACCTAGCCGGCCGGCTGGAGGGAAAGTCTTCGCTGGGCCGACTCGGCCTGCTGACCCACTCCACCGCCGGGTTCATCGACCCCGGATTCTCCGGCCACATCACGCTGGAGTTGTCCAACGTCGCCAACCTGCCGATCACCCTGTGGCCCGGGATGAAAATCGGCCAATTATGTCTCTTGCGGCTCACCAGCCCGGCCGAAAACCCCTATGGCAGCGCGGCGGTGGGATCGAAATACCAGGGCCAGCGCGGTCCCACGCCGTCGCGGTCCTACCTCAACTTCATCCGCACCTCCAGCTAACCCCCTTCGGGTGTAACGGCGCAGCCCGCGGCACCGATGAACCGGGTAGTCGGTGCTTCAGGCCCGGTGTTCTGCACTGAGACCGGGCTAAGTGTCCAGCAAACACTTGGAGGTTCACGTGGACATCGTGCTCGGGGTGTCGATGACACCAACGGCGGTCCGCATGGCGCTGGTAGAGGGCAAGGGGGCCGATGGTGTCACCCTCGACCAGGATTCGTTCGACGTCGCCGGTGGTGTCAGCGCGGCAACATCCGATGCTCCCGAACAGGTGGTCGCGGCAATTCTCGGGACCCGGGAAAGCGCCGTCGAGGGGGGTCATCATCTGACCGCTACCGGAGTGGCCTGGACCGACCACGCGGCGGCGGCACGGCTGCGCCAGGCCTTGCGTGCCCAGCGGATCGACGATGTCGTCCTGGTCTCCGAACTGCACGCGGCCGGCGCGCTGGCCCAGGCGATCGGCGAGGCCGTGGAGTGCGAACGCACCGCGCTGCTCTTCGTCGAAAAGGAGATGGCCACGCTGGCGGTGGTTCGCACCCTGGACGGTTCGGTGATCAAAGTGGCCAGTCGCGGTCTGCAGGCTGGGGACGCGGTGAACGACCTCCAGGACATGGTCGCTGGGCTGGAGACCGGAAACCAGCGGCCCCAGGCGCTGTTCGTGGTGGGCTCCGGTGTCGACATCGCGGCCCTCAAGCCGCACCTCACCAGTCGCACCGCACTTCCGATCCACGCACCCGAGGACGGCGATCTTGCCCTGGCCCGCGGCGCGGCGCTGGCTGCGGCCAACAGCCCGCGCTATGAAGCGGCGACGGTCGGGCTGGTTTCGTCGGAGGACACCATCGCCGGTCCCACCCAGATGGCCGCTGCCGGCTACATGGCTCCGCTCGGCTACAGCGCGGTTCCCGACGACGATGCCCAAGACGCTGTGGTGTTCAGCCCCGACCCCGACGACGAGCCGGTGGGCGCCGGCCGCAGCCAGTTCATGTTGTTGGGCAGCGCGCTGTCGACGATCTTCGTTGTCGGTGTCGTTGCGCTGGCAATCTCACTGGCCGTCGCAATCCGCCCTACCGCCGATCAGCGTCCAGTGCCCGGTGACAGCGCGGTGGTCTCCAATGGAGCCGTACCGGCCCCCCCGCAGGCGCGACCGCCGGCTCCGCCCGCAGCACCACTGGAGACTATCCAGGCTCCGATTCCAGTGGTTCAGGAAGCGCCGCGGACCGTTTTCGCCACGCCCAGGGGCGCCGCGCCGGCACCCGCCCCTGCGGCCCCGGCCCCTGCGGCGCCAGCCCCGGGGCCAGTCCCGGCCGCGATTCCCGTCCCGGCACCGGCGCCCGCCCCGGCCGCAGCACCCGCTCCGGCGCCGGTGATCGCGCCGCCGATCGTCGTACCTGTTCCGATCATCCCGCCGATTTTCCAGATTCCGGCGCGCGTCAACCCGATACCGCGATACCCCGCCACAGCGGCACCGTCAGCCCCGCCCTCGACGGCGCCGTCCACCGCGCCCTCGACGGCGCCTTCGACCGCGACTCCGTCGTCAGCGGTGACCACGACCACCGAGGCCCCCGAACAGTCCGCTGCCCCAACCGCAACGAGCTTTCCGACCTACACCGCCCCAGTCACCACCCGGGCGCCCGGTGGGGGTTCGGACTCGGGGTCGGGCTCGCAGTCCGACTCCGGCGGGTCGGAACCAGACTCTGGCGGATCGCAGACCATCTGGCCGCCGCTGTGGCCGTTCGGGGACTGACCGGGACCCGGCGAGCCCGAACTCCCGGGCGACCTGGCTGGCCCGGACACCTTTCCGAGCAGGTACGTTTGGCCTTGATTCGGGAGGATCTGGGAGAAGAGGCGGAGGAGAAGCTATGAGCACCTCGGAGATTGCCACCGTGTTGGCGTGGCACGACGCAGACCTCGACACACTGGTCGCACTGTCCAGCGACGATATCGAGATCGGCGATGCGCACGGCGCCGCGCAGGGCCATGCCGCCCTGCGGGAGTGGGCCCAGCGGACCGACGCCGAGGTGGAGGTAGGGGACATCTACTACCGCGACGGTGTCGTCGTGGTCGGCGAACGCATCACACCGCGCGACGATCCATCCGGTGCGCGCAGCACAGCCTCGGCGTTCCGGGTGGTGGACGACCATGTCACCGCTGCGTTCCGGCACGAGGACCTGGCCGCGGCGCTGGCGGCCACCGAGATGAACGAGGAAGACCTGCAGGCGTAAAGCGATGCGCGGAATCATTCTCGCCGGCGGGTCGGGCACCCGGCTCTACCCGATCACCCAGGGCGTCAGTAAGCACTTGCTGCCGGTCTATGACGAGTGCGTCGTGGCCTACAGAGATCGGAGCGCG
>CAZRFC010000040.1:12337-17237 GCA_964598975.1 uncultured Mycobacterium sp.
GACAAGCCGATGATCTACTACCCGCTGTCCACCCTCATGCTGGCCGGGATCCGCGACATTCTGGTCATCGCGACCCCCCAGGACGCCCCGGCCTTCCAGCGACTCCTAGGCGATGGTGCGCAGTTCGGCATCGCCATCACCTACACGGTGCAGGAACGCCCCGATGGTCTGGCCCAGGCGTTCATCCTGGGCGCCGACCACATCGGAACCGGCCCGGTGGCGCTGATCCTGGGCGACAACATCTTTTACGGCCCGGGCGTGGGAACCAACCTGCGTCGAGTCCGAAACCTGTCCGGCGGCGCCATCTTCGCCTACTGGGTGGCCAACCCGTCCGCCTACGGCGTCGTCGAATTCGATTCCAGCGGAAGGGCATTGGCGCTCGAAGAGAAACCCGCCACACCGAAATCAAATTATGCCGTCCCCGGTCTGTACTTCTATGACAACGATGTGGTCGAGATCGCTCGGTCGCTGCGGCCCTCTCCGCGCGGCGAACTGGAGATCACCGACGTCAACCGGGCCTATCTGAATTCCGAACGGCTCTCGGTCGAGGTGTTGCCGCGCGGCACCGCCTGGCTGGACACCGGAACCTTCGATTCGCTTTTGGAGGCCGGCAACTTCGTCCGCACGGTCGAGGCGCGGCAGGGCCTGAAGGTGGCCTGTCCGGAGGAGATCGCCTGGCGGATGGGCTTCGTCGACGATGAATTCCTCGAGCAGCGCGCGCAGACCCTGCTCAAGTCTGGCTACGGCGACTACCTTCTGGAGCTTTTGGACCGGCGGTAGGGGTGGCGAGTACCGCGGCGATAGCCGTGGTCAGTGGGACCGACAGCGCCAGCGCGATACCGCCGACCGCCGACCGGGCGATCTCGATCGCCACGCTCTCGCTGGTCAGCACGTCCTTCAGGGAACGGTTCGAGACGCTGAAGAGCAACAGCAGCGGAAGGGAACTGCCCGCGTAGGCGAGCACCAGGGTGTAGACCGTACTGGCGATGTGGTCGCTGCCGACCCGCATGGCCCGCAGGAAGACCTGCCTTCTGTTGCCGTGTGCCACGTGAGCGAGTTCGAACACCGTCGAGGCCTGGCTGATGGTCACATCGTTGAGCACGCCCAGTGAGCCGATGATGAATCCGGCCAGCAGAAGACCGTTGATGGACACATTCCCCAGGTAGGCGGCCACCTCATTGTTGCGATCCTCGGACAGGCCGGTCAGATGGGTGAGTTCAATTGCGGCCCAGGACAGGAACGCTGCCAGCAGCATCGCGGTGAGGGTGCCCAGCAGGGCGGCACTGGTGCGCAGGCTGATGCCGTGCGCCAGGTAGATCACCGCGAACAGGATCGCCGTCGAGGCGACGAGTGCCACGGGTACCGCCGGGGCGCCGTCTCTGAGCGCGGGCAGCATGAAGACCACCAGCACTACGAAAGCGACGAAGATTCCGGCCAGAGCACGCAGGCCCCGCCAGCGTGCGACGGCCACGATCACCACGGCGAAAAGCACGGCGAGCATGGCCAGCGGCCACGTGCGTTCGTAGTCGTAGAAGCCATAGGTGGTCGTGCCCTGTTGGTCTACCTGGCGGAATATCCGAACCTTCTCGCCGGCAAGCAGATTCGGCTGGCCGGGTCCGCGAGAGAACTCCAGCAGGGTGTTGGCGCCGCTGTTGGGGCCGGTGTCGATCGCAACCAGCGACTGAGTGCAGGTCCCCGATCCGGGCAGGCCGGCGGCGGGTGGTGCGGTGAGAACCTGCCTGGCCGAGGGGCTTCCGCAGTCACCCAGGGTGCTGGAAACCACATGTCCGCCCTCTGTGGTCACCGAACCGCCCTCGGCGTTCTGGAAGGGCAGGGGAATGTCGACCTTGGAGTTCGAAGGCCAAAGCAGCACCGCACCGACGGTCATGGCGAGACCGATGACAGCCAGGGCGGCGACCACGATCCGTGCGGCGATCGGACCTAGCGGTGTAGCGCCGGCGTGATGGGAGTGCGAGTGCGCCACCGGCTACTGCCGGTAGCTTGCCAGGAAGTTGCCTAGCCGCTCAACCGCTTTGGCGAGGTCCCGCGCCCACGGGAGCGTCACGATCCGCAGATGGTCCGGTGCCGGCCAATTGAAGCCGGTGCCCTGCGTCATCAGGATCTTCTCCTCGAGCAGCAGGTCCAGGACCAGCTTCTCGTCGTCGACGATGTCATGGACCTCGGGATCCAACCGCGGGAAGACATATAGCGCACCTTGCGGTTTGACGCAGGAGACACCGGGGATCTCGTTGAGCTTCTCCCAGGCGACGTCGCGCTGCTCGAGCAGCCGGCCGCCTGGAAGGACGAGATCGTCGATGCTCTGGTGCCCGCCCAATGCAACCTGAATGGCATGCTGCGCAGGGACATTCGGGCAGAGCCGCATATTGGCCAGCAGGCTGATGCCCTCGATGAAGCTGGTGGCGTGGTCAGTGGGTCCGGTGATCACCAGCCAGCCGGATCGGTAGCCGGCGACCCGGTAGGCCTTCGACAGGCCGTTAAAGGTCAAGCACAACAGATCGGGTGCCACGGTCGCCAGACTGATATGGCGAGCGTCGTCATAGAGGATCTTGTCGTAGATCTCATCGGCGAGCAGCAGCAGTTGGTGCTTGCGGGCCAGATCGACCATCTGCTGGAGCACTTCCCGGCTGTAGACGGCGCCGGTCGGGTTGTTCGGGTTGATCACCACCATGGCTTTGGTGCGCGGGGTGATCTTGGACTCCAGATCGGCGATGTCGGGCTGCCAGCCATTGGTCTCGTCGCACAGGTAGTGCACCGGAGTGCCGCCTGCGAGTGATGTCGAGGCGGTCCATAGCGGGTAGTCGGGCGCCGGGATGAGGACCTGGTCACCGTTATCGAGCAGGGCCTGCAAGGTCATCGTGATCAACTCGGAGACACCGTTGCCCAGAAACACCGAGTCAACGTCGAAGCGCGGGAATCCGTCGACGAGTTCGTAGCGGGTGACCACCGCGCGCCGGGCGGACAGGATGCCCTTGGAATCCGAGTAACCCTGCGCGTTGGGCAGCGCCTGGATCATGTCGCGCATGATCACGTCGGGAGCCTCGAAGCCGAATGGGGCAGGGTTGCCGATGTTCAGCTTGAGGATGCGGTGGCCTTCGGCCTCCAGTCGGGCCGCATGGTCGTGTACCGGCCCGCGGATCTCGTAGAGAACGTCTTGCAGCTTGGTGGACTGCGCGAACGTCCGTGGCCGCGGGTGGTGGCTGGTGCCTTGCCACGGCAACTGGTGTGTGGTCACGCGAATGATTGTCCCCCATGCTCTCAGCGCCGCCCAAACCGTTTTTCCGTCACGGCTCGGCCTCGGTTTCGCCACACGTCGCTTGCGGGCGTCCAGTTTCCTGTCGATCGGCTGTTAACTGATCGGGGCATACAGGAGGAACCCGGAATGAACCTGACATTGAAGACCATGGCCACGGCAGGTGCCGCGGCCGCGCTGACCGTGATCGGTCCGGCAGGTCCGGCGGCCGCGTTGCCGCTTTTCAACGGTGTTTACGACATCGACGGTGCGTCCGAAGAGTTCTACTGGACTGTTCAATCGACCTGTGCCAATGACGGCTGCACCGCGAACATCATGAGCAACCGCGGCTGGACGGCGGTGGCCACGTTGGCGGGCGGCCGGTGGAATTTCGCCACTTCCAAGCCGGATGCGATGGTTTGCCCGGACGGCAAGTTCGCACCCATCATCCTGCGCTATTCGTTGGACGCGGCGACGATGGCCGGCATCGTGACCGCCGACTCCAACGGTGAGTGCGTCGGCGGTCAGATCACCCAGGTACCTATCCAGGTGAAGAAAGTCTCCTGACCGGTTCTGACTAGCTCCGCTTACCCGGCGGGCGGGCACCCTTGGCGATTCCCAGGCCCTTCACCGGCGGCGTCTCCGCCGCAGGTTCCTGGGCGGCCGGCTGCGGTGACGGTGCGCTCTCGGCCGCGGGTTCTGCCTGAGCCGGGGCTGCTGCTGGTGTGGCTTCCGCCGCGGGTGCGGCGGAAGCCTTCTTCGCCCCCGGTCGTCTGGCGCCCGGGGCGATTCCCAGCCCCTTAACCGGTGCTGCCGGCGCGGCAGGCTCTGCAGGCTGCGCCGGTGCCGCCGGGGCCGCCGGGGCCTCAGCGGCCGGTGCTGCGGGAGCCGCGACGGTGGCCGGGGCGGCCTTCTTGGCACCGGGGCGTTTCGCGCCCGCGGCGATGCCCAGTCCCTTGGCCGGTGCGGCGGGCGCAGCCGTCGCAGCGGGAGCCGCCGGTGCCGCAGTGACCGGCTCCGGTGCGGGGGTCGGCGTGGCGTCGGTCGTTGGAGCAGTCGGGGTCTTGGGAGCGGCCGGTTTGATCGCCGGCGCGGACGCCGCCGCGAGCTTGGCCGCGGCGCCCTTCTCCGGCAGCGTGATGGTGGCGCGGTCCAGGGAGCCCAGCAGCAGCTGGGCCACATCGACCACCTCGACCTGTTCAGCCTTGCCGCGGTCGCCGACACCGTCCGACAGCATCACCCGGCAGAACGGGCAGCCGGTGGCGATGGTGGTCGGGTCGAGGTTCAGCGCCTCATCGACGCGCTCGTGGTTGACGCGCTTGCCGAGGTGCTCCTCCATCCACATCCGGGCACCGCCGGCACCGCAGCAGAATCCGCGTTCGGCATGCCGCGGCATCTCGGTGAGCGTCGCCCCGGAAGCGCCGATCAGCTCACGCGGCGCCTCGTAGACCTTGTTGTGGCGGCCCAGGTAGCACGGATCGTGGTAGGTGATCGTTCCACCGGCCCCGCCTGACCCGGCGCTGTGCACCGGAATGAGTTTCTTGTCGCGCACCAAACGGTTCAGCAACTGGGTGTGGTGCAGCACGGTGTAGCTGCCGCCGACCTGGGGGTACTCCCGGCCGAGGGTGTTGAAGCAGTGCGGGCAGGTCA
>CAZRFC010000041.1:0-16874 GCA_964598975.1 uncultured Mycobacterium sp.
CCGCGCTGAACTTCACCTCATCCAGAGCGAGATCGAAGCAGTCGGCCATCATCAGCACGCTGTCGGCGAAAACCCGGGTGTACTTCTCCAGCATGCCCGGCAGCGCGGGGTCGTCGACCGGACGGCCGTAGCCGACTTCCTTCCAGGTGTCCGCGGAGTGATGGCAGGACACGTCGACGGACTCGATGGTCGTGATGTTCTCGATCTCGGCGACGTCAGCCGAGCACACCACCCCGAGGATCTGGTTGACGCCGGGGTTCATCCCGGTGCCGTAGAAGGTGGATCCGCCTGTCTCGCAGGCCTCCTGGAGCAGTTGGGTCACCGGCTTGCCGGACGGGTGCGGATGGTTGGTATCGCGGTGCCAGCCGGTGATCCAGTCGGCGGTGGTGACGATGTTGATCCCCGCTTCGAGCACCCGGACGTAGAGGTCCTCGTCCGGGAAGACGCCGTGGAAAGTCACCACGTCGGGCTGTGCGGCGATGATCTCCTCGACGGTGCCGGTGGCACTGACCCCGATCGGCCCGATGCCGGCGATCTCACCGGCGTCGCGGCCGATCTTTTCCGGGGTGTAGCAGTGCAGGCCGACCAATTCCAGGTCCGGATGACGGCCGATGCGTTTGATCATCTCGGTGCCGACGTTGCCGGTGGCGACCTGAAAGACGCGAATCCTGTTCATAGAGTTTCTCTCTGAGCAGAGGCACCGCCCGGATAAAACTGCGCGGCCCATCGACGGAAGGCCATGAAACTGTCCTGTTCGCTCGGCGCCAGTGCCGGTGCCGGCTGGTAGCGCTGATGGGACCAGATCTCGATGTCGGCTTCGAACTGCTCGATCACCATCTGCCCGAATGAGGTTGCGCGCTGCTCGGCTTTCGGGGAGTCGCCGCCGGGAGGCCGGCCGATGTGGACCATGAAGCGGACGTCGCAGGTGTCCTCGTCTACCGGGGTGATCGCCGAAATGGTCCGGTTGTCCACCATCCCCCAACTCTTGGTGACCGCCACCCCGAGGCCGCCGTTGATGGCTTCGACACCGCTGCTGATGTCGTTGATGGACTGGCCGCCATCCCCTTCGAAGGTGATGGTGAAGTCCACGTAGGACACCGGCCCGGAGAAGTCGTGTCGGGTGAACAGCGGCACGATCGGTGTTTTGTGCACGTACTTGAAATGGGCGAAGTCCACGCCGTTTTCGAGGACATACTGCGGATGAAGTCGGACGGCTCGGCGGTGGAGTCGCTGCTGCGGGTAATAGTCGGCGGGGGTCACCCCGTCGCCGAAATCGCCGAAAAGATCCGGGACGTCGAAGTAGGGTTCGCGGGCGTCGCCGTCGTGCCAGAGGTAGACCGACTCGTTTCGTTCGACCACCGGGTAGGTGCGCATCCGCTTGCCCCGGTTGGGGCGTGGTTCATAGGGGATGCAAACGTTGCGACCGTCGGCGTCCCACTGCCAGCCGTGAAAAGGGCACTGAATCACCTCTCCCTCGACGTGGCCGCCGTGGCCGAGATGCGCGCCCAGGTGTTCGCAGTAGGCGTCCATCACGGTCAGCCGGCCCGACTGCGCCCGCCAGGCCACCAGGTCCCGGCCGAAGTAGTGCATGCGGTGGACCTGGCCGGCGGCGATCTCGTCGGACCAGGCGACCTGAAACCAGCCGGTCGGCTTCATCGACAACGTGCTGGACACCTGTCCAGGATCGCATCGGCGGATGCCGCTGTCCAGCACGGCGATAAGGTGGCGACACCGCAACCAAGGTAGGAGCGCAACGACCGATGTCATCGTCCGACGAGGTCAGCACGCGGGAGTGCCCGGCCTGTCGGTCGACGGTTCCGGAGGCGGCGTTCTGCGGCCATTGCGGTGCGAATCTCCATGCGCCCGCCACGAAGTGGAGCATGCTCCTGCGGCCGCGGATCTTCGCCGCCGCGCCGCGCGAACCCCTGCCAGTGCCCCACATCACCAGCACGCTGTTCCCTCGACTGGCCGTACCGGCGCGCCGGCCCTTCCGCCTGGCGTTGGTGTTGCTGCTGGTCGCCATGCTCGGTTTCGCGGCGTTGCGCGCGAACATGCCGATGGGCGCCGTGGCCGTTCTCGGCGCCCCGGTGATCTTCGTGCTGTACCTGTGGCAGTCCGACGCGTTCCGGGACATCCCCGCCCGTGCACTGGTGATCGCGGCGCTGACCGGTGCCGGGACCGCGGTGGTGTGGTGGGTCGTCGCCGGGCGTCTGCTGTCCAGTTCCTTCGGCGTCACAGCAGCCGCCGGCCAGGCGCTGTTGAACGCGCTCGCCAGCGCCGGGTTGACCGCCAACCTCGGCGGCGCCGTGCTGATGGTGTTGGCCCCGGTGGTGGTCCGGTTGCTGCGGGTTCCGGTGAACGACGCCCTGGACGGGTTCGTCATCGGGGCTGTCGGGACGCTCTCGCACATGGCGGCGGCGACCATCACGTGGATGATGCCCCAGATCGCCGCCGGTCTGCTCGACCCCGAGGGTTCCCTGCGGTTGTTCGAAGACGCCATCACCTACGGGGTCGTCGACCCGCTGATCAGCGTCTCACTAGGCGGGCTGGTGGGCCTGAGCCTGTGGTTCACGCCGAATCGTGCTGGCCCCCAACACCGCAACGCCCGTACCGTCCTGACCATCTGCACCGTGGCAGCCGCCGCCCTGTATGCCGGCGTCTGGATGGTGGATGCCCTTACCCCGCCGGTTCTGGCGGCACATCAGCAGGAGTTCCTCGAACTGGCGGTGAACCTCGTTCTGGCGGTCCTGGCCCTTCTCACCGCGCGGTTCGGCGTGCAGATCGCCCTGCTGCACGGGGCGCCCGGCACGGTGACGGGTCGGCCCCTGCTGTGCGTGGAGTGCGAGAAAGTGGTGCCCGATATGGCCTTCTGCCCGGCGTGCGGAGCCGCGGCGCTGGCGGCATCGGCGACCTCGCGCCGGATGCGCAGGGAGTCGCCTGCGGTGCGCGAGCCCAGTCCGGCGTGACTTCAGCGCGGTGGATCGCCGCGCCAACTGAAGCTCTCCAGGTACTTACCCATGTCGATGGCGATCTCCACGTTGGCCGCGGACGGCGGCCCGGGGCCGAAGTCCGCCGAGAACCGTCGGTAGGGCCCGGTCGCGAGGGCCACCAGGGCGAGGTCGTTCTTCACCGCGGCGACCACCACCAACCGGGTGTCCGAACGGCTCGCCACACCCGGTTGGCGGAAGGTAGCGACGACGCCGTAGCCGGGCTGATATCCGGCCATTGCGTTGGGCAGTTGGTAGGCGATCTCGGCCTTCGGGAACTGACGTGCCAACAGTTCGTCGACCACCTGGCCGGCTTCACGGCCGCGGGCGGGCTCGCTGAAGAGGCGGAGCACACCCCGGTCGCCGGCGATCATTCGTGCGGTCACGCCGTCAGCCGCCGTGCTGACCTCGTAGTCCGAGCCGGGGGCCGGGTAGGACACCGAGAAAGACCCATCCGGTGCGGCGAAGCGCGGAAGGCCCGCCACCGGAACCGAATTCGGCGGGCGTCCGCAGTCCGGGGGGCAGGCGTAGGTGGTCTCGTCGGCCACTACCGCGTCCCAGACGCCACCGCCGGCGATCGCAATACCCAGCACCAGCGCCAACCCGCCGAGTGTGGCCACATAGCGCGGGCGGGCAGCACCCCCGGCCGCGTAACGCCCCGGTGGGACGGCAACCCCTTCGAAGGTCGATGCCGTCACCCCACTCCCCTCGCGAGCAGGACGTTCTTCACGAGGTTCGCGACGTTGGGCGTGCCCAGGCCGGTGACCATGTCGTAGCCACCCTGACTTGACCGGGAAATCGCGTTGCCGCCGGCGCCGATGTGACGGAAGCCGGGCAGGACCGACTCCTTGGCAAGCTGGTACAGCAGCGGGTTGAGGTCGCCCAGTGGCGCCGCCCCGCCGTCGACGAGTTTGTCGTTGATCAACGTCGCCAGGCCGGCCCAGATCGGCGCCGCTTGGGAGGTTCCCCCACCGAGAGCCGTCACCTGGTCGAACACGATCAGGACTCCGGTGAACGGATCGGCGACCGCGGCGACGTCCGGTACCAGCCGGCGGTCCGGGAGATCGGGGCCGACGGTCTGCCACTGTGGCCGCGGGAACAAGGCCGATGCCCCGCCGGCGGTTCCGAGGATGAGCGGCACGTTGTACCAGGCCTGTTCGGCGAGCCAGCTGCCGTCGGCGTCGGTGGACAGTTTGGTTCCGCCAACCGCAGTCATCTCCGGCAGCGACGCCACCGCGTCGACACCGACATCGTCGGGACTCGGCGGGTCCGCCCAGTTGTGTCCGCCTTTGCACTCCATGCCGGCGAGGTTCCCGGAGGCGTTGAACGCGGTGGTTCCGTTCTTGTGCGCTGCAGCCAGGGCGGCGCGGACGGGGGCGAAGTCGGCCGGGGTGAACACCCGGTCGCAGCCCCAGCCGATGGAAAAACTCCAGACCGCTCCCGGGAACTGCCGGTCGACGGACTCCATGAGCGCGCCGAGTTTCTCGAAGGCGTTGCCGCCCTTGTCGTCGACGGTCGGCCGTGCATTGACCATGACGAGTTTCGCGTCGGGTGCGATCGCGTGGATCACCTGAAGGTTCATGTTCGCTTCGCCGGTGCGCTGCTTGGGCATCCCGCCGACCACCTCCGGAGTGAACCGGGGCAGACCGAACCTGTCGGCGTAGATGTCCATGTCCGATTGCAGGAAGCCGTCGAAGGCGAACACCACCACGGTCCGGCCTTTTCCGGTGAATCCCTCCGCGGCCAGTGGCGCCGCGTTGTAGGCATTGAGCAGCAGATGCGGGGCCAGTCCACCGCCCGGGACCTCGCGGGGTGGGCTGGGCAGCGACTCGCGGTAGGGGACGTAGCCCAGGATGCGGCCGACGCCGGAGACCTCCGAACGCGCGGCGGGCGGGATCCCGGGCTGTTGGCGCGAGGCGTAGAAGACGCGCCCGGGTTCGGGTCCGGTCCGGGCCCGGTAGTCGCGCACCGACAGGCCGAAGGCGGTGGCCACGGTGCCCGGCGCGCCTTCGACGACGGCCCAGTCGTCGCCCTCGCGCCACTGCGCCGTCAGCCCGCGGGACCGCGCCCAGCCCTTGAGTGCAACGGGCTCGGCCGGGCGGCGAAGAGCCACGGTGATCCGGACGCTGTCAACCCGCGCCGGACCGAGATCAGTTGCCTGCGAGAGCATTCGGGCGTAGGGGCCGTCGATAACATCGGCCCGCATCGGGGTGGTCGCACGGTCGGCCCCGAACAGGGCGAGCGCCGCGGCCGTCACCGTCGCACACACTGCTGCGGCCGTTGCCCTGGCGGTCATACGGAAGATTTAACCCGACCCGGCCGGCTATGACCTGCTTTGCGCCAGCGCCTCCAGGGTCTGCGCGGAGGTGAACTTCGGCGCCCAGCCCAGCGTCGTCTTGGCTTTGGCGGTGTCCATCACCACCGAGGCGCGCACGGAGTGCAGCCACTCGACCGGTCCGGGGACGAACGGCAGCCGCTCCACCACCGCCGAGGCCGCCGCGGCCGCGATGTGCGGGACACGCACCGAATGGCCACCGAGTGCCGACACCACATCGGAGATGGTGATGACTCCGTCGCCGGCGATGTTGTAGGCACCCGGCGGCGCAGACGTGGTGGCCGCCAACGCGATCGCCGCGGCGACGTCGTCGTGGTGCACCAGTTGCATCGGTGTTCCCGGATCCGGGACGGGCACCGCACGACTGACCGAGCCCAGCGGCCCGGGCAGGACACTCCAGGGCATGACGTCGGCCAGGGCGGGCGCCTTCGGGCCCGCGACGATGCACGGCCGCAGGACGTAGACCTCCAGATCCGATCCCGCGGTGATCTCGGCCAACGCCGCCTCCAGGGCGGCCTTCTGCTCGGAGTAGTAGTGCGCGGCCGTGCCGCGGGTGGGGACGTCCTCGGTGATCGGTGACGGGTTGTCCGGGTAGTAGCCGTAGGCGGCGACCGACGAGGTGTACACCAGCCGGCGGGGACGGGCGGCGTTGACGGTGGCCTCGAAGACGTTGCGGGTGCCCTCGAGGTTGACGTGTGCGGCCTCTGCGCGTGATCCCATGATGATGAACGCCAGGTGCACCACCACGTCGGCGTCAGCGACCAACGCCTGTACGGCGTCGCGGTCCAGGATGTCGCCCTGGTGGTAGCTGGTCTTGGTCCACCCGTGGGCGGCCGGGTCGAACGGCCGGCGCGCCATGCCGACGATGCGATCGACCTTCGGGTCGCGTTCCAGCGCCGAGACGGCGGAGATCCCGATCTCGCCGGTCGGCCCGGTGACGGCAACGGTGAGTCCCATGGACGCCAGTGTGCCCTTTCTGACGCCGGGGAAACCTCGAGTCAGCCGATCTCGAAGTGTTGGTAGTCCACCGGATCGCGCCACGCCCCACCCCAGCGCCAACCGCGGTCGGTGAAGGCCCGCACCGCGGCGTCACCGGCTATGAGCATGGCGGGGTCGGTCAGCGCACGGTTGAGGTAGCGGCCGGCGGTCTTGGGCTGCAGATCACCGGCGCCGTCGATGTAGGGGTTGATCAGCGGGTTGATGTCGATGGCGCGGCCGTAGGCGTGCAGGGACCAGCCGTTGCCCAGTGGCCGGCAGTTGAACGCCGAAGTGTTGTTGTCACGCATGGACAGTTCGTCCTCTGCACCCGGGTAGCGGTCGACGGTCTGCATCTTGGCGATGGGATAGCGCAACCGCCGCAGGTCGTCGAAGATCGCGATGACGTCGTCGACGTAGTCCTCGTGTACGACCAGTGAGCCGCGCCCGGGGTTGCCGTCGGTGCCGACGTAGTCGAGGTCGACACGGCGCAATGCCTGCGGACCGACCGGGCAGCCCGGGCGCCAGGTCTCGCCGAGGTCTGCGGCGGTCACCTCGTGCACGGCCGGACCGGTCGGCGGAGTGGCCACCTGCGCGACCGGCGCGGGCTTCGTTATCGGCGCTGGCATCGGCGACGCCTGCGCCGGTGCGGGTGGCTCCGGTGGCGAGGCGAGCGCATAGCCGACCCCGGTCGCCGCGAAGGCGGTCAACGCGGCCGCCGCCGCGACCCGCCTGACCATCACCGAACGACGCACGCCGTCGATCCCATCACAGGATCACCGGAAATCGCTGTCACGCCGCGGCCGCGGCACGGCCGGGTGAACGACGGCCGGAGTGCTCGGCTGACCGCCGTTGCGGCTGTCGCTTCTGGCGCGGCGCGGAACGTGCAGTGGCCGCGGCTGACGGCGCGGCGATGTCCGGGAGCGCGACCGCCGGCGACGGCATGTCATTGCGCCGGTAGCTCTTGTCGACCATTTTCTTCAGCGGCTTTTCCAGGGCGGTGACGATCCGCTCGGACACGCCGAGGTCGCGCAACGGCTGAACCAGCGGCAGCTTCCCGGTGGGGATGAGATAGGTGGTGGTGCTGCCGCCCATGCTGTTGACGCTGGCGGTGATGTTGGCCGCTGGGACGGCGGTCAGATCCAGCCCGCCCGGGATGGTCTCGTAGCCGCCGTGGACGTAGACGATGCCCAACAGCGCGTTGGCCACGGCTACCAGATTCCACGGGCGGTCGGGAAAGTCGGCCCACCCGTCGTACTCGCCGTGGACGACGACGGTGTTGTACGGGGTGTCGGGTGAGGTGACCGGCGTGAGGCCGATCAGGGGAACGCGGAACCGCAGGGACTTGAGGATCCCGCCGGCGCCGGAGGGGTCACCGATGGTGATGAAGGCGAGCCGATCGGAGGCGGGTCGCTGGCTCTCGGGCAGCGCCATCAACTCCTTCTTGGCGTAGGTGACCGCGAGTGCGCCCTGGCTGAACCCGGCCGCGATGGCGGGCTCCTCGCTATCGCGGACTGCCTGGGTGATGCCCTGCACGGCGATCGCGATCGAACGGTCCATGCCGAACACCGCCGCCGGGTAGTCGACCCGCGAGATCGTCGCCCCGGTGAAAAAGCCGGGCAGCAGCTGTTCGGGAAAGGGAGGGTCGTGCAGGATCCGGGTGCCGCTGACGGTGAAAGCGACGGCGCCGGTCGCCGGGACGGCGGTGAGGACGGTGAGGCTGACGGCTGCGAACGTCGCCACCACGATGGCCAGCACGTTCCGCAGCAACGTCGGCATCAGGGGACGCTATTCGGCCCGAGGAGCTGGCAATCGGGCGCAGGCGGGAGGCCCACCCAGCCGGCGCATCCGCGCCCGGTGGCGGTGTAACTGACGCCGGTCCGAGACGGCAAGACGATCCGTGCGGCCTCGTCACCGCGGGACTGCACGCAGGAGATGGACCCGTCGCTGGGCTGCAGGCATGCCACGGCGGAGTACGGCGCGGCCAGTGCCGCGCACCCGGTCGACTGAACGGTCGCGGACACCGCCTCGGTGCCGCTCACCGTCAACGTGAACTGACACGGCGGCGGGGGCGGCGGCGGCCCGTTCGGGGAGGCATGAGCGAGTCCGGCACTGCCGGCCCATGCCAGCGCGCAGGTGATCCAGACCGCCGGCCTGCCCATCTCCCGATCCTAGCTGGTGCTGGTCCCTTTGGGGCCCTTGGTTTTAGCGATGAATTCCTGCTCGGGTCGGCCGGTGGTGCCGTAACGCAGTCCGACTTTGACTTCGTTGGTGGAGACCAGCCCGGCCAGGTATCGCTGAGCGGTGGCTCGCGATACGCCGATCTCGGCGGCGATCTCGGCCGCCGACAGCGGTGCATCGGCTTTCTTCAGGGCCTGCAGCACAAGCTGTTTGGTGGGCGAGGCGGCGGCGGCGGGCGCCTGCGGCGCGGCGGCGCGGGGCCGCAGCGCTTCCAGCGCGGCGGTGATCTCGACCGGACCCAGATTACTGCCGGAGAGGATTCTTCGGTACCGGGCGTAGCCGGACAGTCGGGCCGCGAGTTCGGCCGGCGCGAACGGTTTGACCAGGTAAGCCAACGCACCGGCGGAGATGGCGGCCCGAATCGTCTCGGACTCGGTTGCCGCGCTCAAAACCATTTTGTCGCAGCGCAGTTCGCGTAGCAGGTCCAGCCCGGAGCCGTCCGGCAGATAGATGTCCACCAGCGCCAGGTCGACGGGGTCCGCCTGTCGGGCCGCGGCGAGTGTGTTGGCTTTCGCGGTCACTGTGAAACCGGGAAGCGCTTCGATGATGCCGGCGTGCATCTCCGCCACCCGGAAATCGTCGTCGACCACCAACACGGTCAGATCGGTGACGCTCACTGCACCCCCTCCGCCATCACGCCGGGCAGCGTGGCGATGAACTCGGCGCCAGACAACTCCGCCCCCGGATCACCGGCACTGGACAACCGAATATCCCCGCCCAGCGTCCGCGCGATCTGGCGAGACAAGGTCAGTCCGATCCCCCGGCCGCCGGGCAGATCGGACTGCGGCTTGGTCGAGGTGCCCTCGTTGAAGATCTCGTCGGCGAGATCCGGTTCCACGCCGTCACCGCTATCGGCAACAGTGATGTGCAGCGTCGAATTGTCTTGCAGCAATTCCACTTCCACCATCCTGTCTGGATTGCCGCCGGTCCGGGCGGCGTCGATGGCGTTATCGAGCAGGTTGCCCAGAACGGTAGTCACGTCGACCGGGAGCACCAGTCGGCCGGGCACCCAGGTGTTGTCCCCGATCCGCAGCGTCACACCGGCTTCCCGCACCCCGGCCGCTTTCGCCGCCAGGAAGGCCTGGAGGTAGGCGTCGCGGATGGTGTCGATACCGGGCAGCGCCGAACCCAGCGGGCCGGAACCGAGCAGCTCCTCGAGGTATTCGGAGGCCTCTTCGGAACGCCCGCTGTGCAGCAGACCGTTGAGCAGATGCAGTCGGTTGGCGTACTCGTGGCGCTGGGCACGCAACACGGTGCTCATCAACTGCACGGCGTCGAGCTGCCGGGTCAGCGATTCGACGTCGGTACGATCCCGCACGACCAGGACGGTGCCCAGATCGCGTCCCTCACGCTGCACCGGCCGGGCTGACACGACGAGGATGCGGTCGCCCACGGTGGCGAGCGTCGGCGCCGGATCACAGGACCGCAAGACCTCCAGTACCCGCGGCGTCAGCCCGATCTCATCGACGGGATGCCCGGTGGCGGAGTCGATCTCGAGCAGCCGGCAGGCTTCTTCGTTGACGAAGGTGGTGTTTCCCCCGGTGTCGGCGGCCAGGACACCTTCGCCGATGCCGTGCAGCACCGCCTCCTGGGTGCGCACAAGTTCGGTCATTTCGGTGGGTTGAAGGTCCAGGGTCTGTTCGCGCCACCGTCGGGCCAGCAACACCGACAGCAGCACACCGACAATCAGGGCAGGCCCGCCAGTGAGTGCGGCGAAGCGATATTCGTTGCGCAGCAGTCCGTACACCGTCGATGTGGACATCCCGACGCTGACCTCGCCGACCACCTTGGTGGAATCGGGTTCCAGGATCGGGACTTTGGCTCGGACCGAGGGTCCCAGGGTGCCCTGCTGCTGAACGACCTGCTCGTGCCCGGACAAGGCGACCGACGGGTCGGTGCTGACCCGCTTTCCCAGCTCCTCGCTGTTCGGGTGGGTGAGCCGGATGCCCTCGTCGTTGGTGATCACCACAAACAAGACGTGGGTGCCCTGCTGGACCTGAGTGGCGAGTCTTTGCAGGTAGCCGTCCGCCAACTCGGCCACCGGCGGCATCTCCCGGTTGTCGCGGGCGACCTCCTCGCGCACCGCCGGGGCGGACGCGATCACCCGCGCGATATCAAGAGACCGGTTGCCGTACTCCTGGACCAATCGTTGGTTGTAGACCCCGGCCACCAGAGCGAACGCGATCCCCAGCGTCAGTGCCACCACAGCCAGCTGCAACAGCAGAATCTCTGTTGCGAGCCGCACGTCGATGCGGCGTTTGCCGGGCATCCCGGCAGCTTATCCGGCGACTAAGCAGAATGCGCAAAAGCGGCTTCGGCGGCCGGTTCGACCCAGACCGACTTGGCGGCGTCGGCGAACACCGAACGCAGCACCGCCAGGTACACGTGCACCGAATGGCGGGCCTCCGCGGTGTCCGGGAAGGAGACCGTCACGGTGGTGTGGTCGGCGTGCCGGGCGATCCAGATGTTGATGCCGCCCTCGGAGAGGTTGTCGATGTAGACGCCGAGCCGATTCGCGTCGGCATCCGGCATGTTGCGGAAGTCCATCAGCGAGACCATCATCGACGGCCGGGTCGCGGGCGTGACACCAAGTTCGTCCAGGGTCACCAGATCCAGGACACGCTTGAAGGGAACGGCGGCGAGATACTTGTTGGCGTCGAACGACTTCTGCGCCGCCCGCGCGGTCAGCCCGAAATCACCGCCGGCCACCGGAACCGAGACCGGGAAGATGCTGGCGTACCAGCCCGCGCTCAGCGAGTGGCCGGTGCCGATGCGGGTGTCCGAGGGTGTGAAGGTGTGGAACATGTCGGCGCCGGTGAAGTGGTTGTCGGCCAGCGCCGCGCAGGCCATCACGCCGCCGCTGAACCGCGCGCCCGCCGCACGGCAGGCGGTGTCGAACACCTCGGTCTCCTCGGCGTCGAGCAGTTCGACGGTGATCGCCGCGCCGGCGCCGTCAGTCCGGGCAGCGCCCAACTCCAGGGGGAAGCTGGGCCAGTTGCCCTCAGACTCGCGGACGAACTCGATCCAGTCCTTGATCGGCCGCGAATCCGCGGTCATCGCCGAGACCTGCAGGCCCTGCCGCGCCGTGAAGTCGCGGTAGCCGGCGCTGAGGGGCAGCGGGTTCACGATGCCGTGCATCAGCGACATGTAGGTCAGGTGGATGTCGCGGTGGATGAGGCCCGCGGACATCCCGTCGGTATGCAGGTGGTCGATGCTGGCGTACACGGTGAAGTGGTCGGCCTTCTGGACGACACCGAAGATGAAGCAGTCCCAATCCAGCGTGCCGGGCGTCGAGGTCAAGACGTGGTCGCGGATCTCGTCGTCCTCCAGGAAGCCCAGGGCGGCGGGGACGAACTCGAGGCGCTCGGGGTCATCGATGGTCCGACGGGTGATCACGTCGGCGTTCACCTCGAAGGCGCTGTGGTAGGTGTCGTGGCGACGGACGTGGGTGTTGATGGCCTCGGTCATCGCGGCCACGTCACACCAGCCGTCCATGTCCCAACCGACCATGATCAGCCGCGGCGCCTGACGGTTCTGCGACTTGGCCTGATGGGCTTTGAGGAGATGCTGCGCCTGCTGGGCAGTCGGCGGCAGCGGGTCCCGCGCGGCCTGCGCCATGATCTCGCGACTGGCCGGAGAAGCGGTCCACGTGGTCACCGGCCCGCGGCCGGGCTGCCAGAGGTTGATCGAACCGATGGCGACCATCTTCAAACTCCTTACGTCTGCAGAATGTTTCCTGCTCACGACGAAACGTACGGACGTGCATCGGCGGTGTCGCGGTTGTGCTCGCTAGCCACGAAGTGCGCAATCTGCGCGCTTTTGCGCATTGTGCGCAGTGCTGGGACCTGCACTGATTCATCGCGCGCAGTTTGGCTGGCGTTACCGCTGTGGTCGGAATCGGATTCGCGGGTGCGTCGGTCGCGTCCCGACCACCGAATCGCCGTCCGCTAGCGGGCAGTCTCCCGGGCTAGCGCGATCAGCCGGGCGCGCACCAGGTCGGGCCGTTCGTCGATGACGAAGTGGCCGGCATCGACCGGTTCGAAGGTGTAGTCGTCGGCATTCGCGGTCGCCGGCGACGCCAGGGAGTGGTGCACGGCGAAGTCGTGCATCCCGAAGAGTGCGCGGATCGGAACGGTCGCTCGCCGGTGCTCGGGATTTTTGGCCGAGTTGGGTAGTTCGTGCAGCAGGAAGGTGCGGTAGGTGTCGGTGGCGGTGCGCGCGCACACCGGATCGCGGAACCGGTCGGCGTAGACCCTGGCGTCGGCGCGGCTCACCCGGTGCGCCTTGGGCCCGGAGCCGAAGATCACCCGTTCCAGATAGGGGGTGCGCTGCTGCAGAGCCATTCCGATGCTCGCGACGAACGGCTGATAGGCCAGGAAGCGCCAGAAGTGCGGCAGCGTCGTGCGGGGGGTCTGCCACGGGTGGGCCATATTGCACACCAGGTAGCCGTCGAACCTCTCCGGTGCGGCCAGCAGCATCCGGTAGCCCACGAACCCGCCCCAGTCGTGGCCGACGAGCAGCGCCCGGTCTACGCCGAGGGCGTCCATCAGGGCCAGCACGTCGGTGGCGACGTCCTCCTTGGCCCAGCGGTGCGGGGCGGGGCCCGACCAGCCGTATCCGGGCAGGTCGGGGGCGATGATCCGCAGCCCGGCCGGGGGGTCGGCCAGCAGGTCCCGGTAGACCCAGTGGTGTTGCGGCCAACCATGCAGGGCTATCACCGGCCTGCCGTCGACAGGGCCGGACTCGGTGACGTGGAACCGCACCCCCCGCGCTTCGACGAAGGAACGCCGGACGCCGGCGATGTCGGGGGGTGCGCTGTGGGTCATGACAGGACTATAGGAACCCGGCATCCCAAGCCGCCCCCGCACTACCGTTGGGAGATGAGGCCGCGATGAGACTCAGCCCCGCCGAGGCGCGCACCAGACTGGGGGCCGGCATCCACGGGGTGTTGTGCACGCTGCACCCCGAGCGTGGCCCGGATCCGGTGCCGGTGGTCTACGCGGTGAGCGACGACGGACACCTCGGGGTGCCGATCGACTCGGTCAAGCCGAAGTCGGCTGCTCGACTTAGACGTGAGGACAACCTGGCGCTCGACCCGCGAGCCGCGCTTCTCATCGAGCGGTGGGATGCGGCCGACTGGTCCCGGCTGTGGTGGGTTCGGGCGCAACTCGAGTATGTGGCGAACCCGCCGGCGTTAGTGGTCGAGGAGCTGTCCGACCGGCTGTCCCGGGTGGCGGCGCAGTACGCCGACAAGCCGTTCCACCGGGTACTGGTCTGCCGGGTCGTCGGGGTCACCGGATGGGCTGCCAGTGGGCCGGGCTGATCAACGGAACGGCTGATTGCCAAAGCGGTCGAGGTGGACGATCTCACCGATCGGACGGCGGGTGGTCGGGCCGTAGCGGCCCCTGGCCCAACCGATCGGGATGATGCACACCGGGGTGATGTCGCGGGGCAGCGCGAGGATGCGACGCGCTCGCGGCACCCACCAGATCGGGAGGGTCTGCAGCGACGCCCCCAGGCCCACGGCACGACATGCCAGCAGCAGATTCTGCACTGCCGGGAAAACCGATCCGTAGAAGGAGGCGACGGCGATCTGCGGATGGCCGACCGGCCGGTGCTTGAGTCCCCTTCGGTAACAGGGAATTACGAAGACCGGGAGATGCTCGAAGTTCTCAGCCTGCCACTGCCCGGGCGCCATATCGCGCCGCGCCTGCTCGTCGCCTCGGGCCTGCCGCTCGAGGACGGGATTGAACAACCGGTAGAGCCGCCGGTAGAGCTTGGCCAGCTTCGCCTTCTGGGCCGGGTCCTCCACCACTACGTAGTGCCAGTCCTGGCTGTTGGAACTCGTGGGTGCCTTCAGGGACAACTCCAGAAGGGGCAACAGCACGTCATGTGACACCGGTTCCAGATGCAGACGACGCACCGCACGCTGGGTGCGCATCGCCTCGTCCATCGGCATCGCCAGCCGGGCGAGGGCCTGCGCGGGGTCGGGCGGCGTGAAGGTCTGGTCCATCAAGTCAGCGTGGACCAGTAGCCGGCGGGACGCCAGAACTTTCGCCTACGGGGTGGGCTCGCTTGTCCGACCCAACATTCGCTTGATGTCGGAGACGTCGGACTGCAGCCGCTCCATATCGTCGGCATCGGCCTTGAACAACCAGTGTTTGGCTCCGAGGAGCAGTACGGATTGGAAGATCAGTTGGAGCCACTCGGACTGCCAGTTCTGCAGCGTCGACGACCAGAACTCACGAAATCCCCCCTGGGCGATCTGTGGCTGCATGGCGACCAGTTGGCCCATCCAGGAGCCGATGAACAGAATTGCCAGGATGTAAACCGCACCCCAGTGGCGCAAGTGGTTCATGACGTCCTCGCAGTGCGTTGCCAAGCCTGACTTTGCCGTAATTACCCCGTTTGCCCGCGGCGAAACGGGCGGCTGCATCGCGCGTCGGCATCACTTCTGGCCCGCCGAAACGCCTCCTTCGATCGTAGGAACCAGGATCATCAGCCGAATCCCTGGATCACTCGATGCTGCGCACCGTCCTGGCCCGGCAATGTGGGTGTCATCACGCCGGGGCGGTCCCGACGACGACAAAGGAGAACATCATGAAGCGTTTCGCCCTCACCACCATGTTGGCCGGCAGCATCTTCGCGGGGCTGATCGGCACCGCCGGGGCCGCCCACGCCGACCTCAGCGACGTCATCTGGAATCAGCAGCAGCAACAGCGCGTGTGGGTCCCGCACGTCGACACCAGCGTCCACGCCCAGACCACCATCGTGCGCCGCTGACAATCCGCAGCAGGGTCTGGGACCTCGAACGGTCCCGGACTTCGCGCCGTCAGGAGGGTTGTTCGATCTTTCCGGCCGCGAACAACGCAGCTTGTTCGGTCATCCCGGAGGTGATGTAAGACATATGCGCGATGACATTCGAACCGGGCGAGCAGATCGGGTCGTCGGGGATGCACAAGTCGAGAGTCTTCGCGACATACAGTGGGCCGGTTGTCGGCAACGCCGCCCCACCGGCCAACATCTTCGAAAACTCACTTGCCGGCTTGCCGAAAAGAACAACGGCGGCAACGTGATCCGCAACCTGTGTCGGCAGCGCGGAGGTGGCAAGTTCGGTCACTGCGGCGCCCTGGGAGTAGCCGCCGAGCACGAGATCGGTGTCGGGGCAAGTGGCCACCGTGCTCTGGATCTGGGCGCGGTCGTCGTCGGCGCCCACTGCCGCGCTGCGGACATAGTCATCAGTCGCCGGGTAGTTGACCGGGGAGACCACAACGGCCTTGCCCGGGAGTTTCGCCGTGAGCGCGTTGGCGAAGACCTGACCGGTGAAGCCGAGTCCGGCCGGCTCATTGGTGCCGCGGGCGAAAATGACCTGGACGTCGGGACATTGATCTGCGGTGGCCACGCCGGCGCCAAGAGGCACGCTCAGGACGGTCCCGGCGAGGACGAGCCCGGCGGCGCCGATGCGCCTGGTGCTAGGCGACATCACTGCTCTTGGCGGAAATAAGGCTCAACGGTTCCGCTGACCTTGATCAGCATGGGATTTCCGCGACGATCCTTGGCCCTGGGAACCTCGACACGCACCCAGCCCTCGGCCACGTTGTATTCGTGGACATTGGTCCGCTCGACGCCGTTGAAACGAATACCCACTTCGCGGCTGAGCACCTCTTCGTCGTAGAAGGGGCTGCGCGGATCGATGGAGAGTTGGTTCGGCGGAACGTCTGCGGTCTGATCCTCGGACATGATGGCTTTCGTTGCTGGGTTGATTCCCCAAGAACCTACGCCACGGTGACTGGTCACCCGAAGCGGCTTGGCCGGTCGGTACGATCCACTCCATGAACAAATTGATCAAGCACTTGGGCTCTGCGGCTGGTCTGACCTGTCTCGCCATTGCGGTAGCGGCACCGGCCCAGGCCGACGATCTGAACTCCACGACGTGCTCCGAGCAGCAGATCATGTCGTCGATGCAGCAGAACGACCCCATCATCTGGGGACGGATCAGTGGGGATCCGAAGCTGGAGCAGCAGTTGCGGGTCGGGCTCGCCGTGCTGCTGGCCGCCCCTCCGGGGCAGCGCCAGCAGCAGGTGAACACGATGGAAAGCATCCTCGGCTACGAGCGGTGGGCGGGAGTCAGCGCGGACATCATGGACTCCTCCAATGGTCCGATCGGCCGGGCTATCAACAACTGCCACAACTTCTGAGGCGCGCGCCCCAGCCCGATTCCAGGCAAGAACCCGAGGCCTTTTGGCCTCGGGTTTTTCTTTGTGGAGCTAAGGGGACTCGAACCCCTGACCCCCACACTGCCAGTGTGGTGCGCTACCAGCTGCGCCATAGCCCCA
>CAZRFC010000042.1:0-16680 GCA_964598975.1 uncultured Mycobacterium sp.
ATTTCGGTGCGTTCGTGTCGCTGCTGCCCGGCCGCGACGGCCTGGTCCACATCTCCAAGCTGGGCCGCGGCAAGCGGGTCGCCAAGGTGGAGGATGTGGTCAAGGTCGGCGACAAGCTCCGGGTGGAGATCGCCGACATCGACAATCGCGGCAAGATCTCGTTGGTCCCGGTTGCCGAAGACACTGAAGCGGCCGCAGGGGATGCTGCACCGGCACCGGCAGATGCCGCGACCGCCGACAGCTAAAGACCCCGTCCGCCGTACCGTCCTCCCGGGCGGTCTGCGGGTGGTGACCGAGCATGTCCCATCGGTCCGCTCGGCCTCGGTCGGGCTCTGGGTGAACGTGGGCTCCCGCGACGAGGGTCCGACCGTCGCGGGGGCCGCGCACTTCCTGGAACACCTGCTGTTCAAGGCCACACCGACACGCACGTCGGTGCAGATCGCCCAGGCGGTCGACGCGGTCGGCGGTGAACTCAACGCGTTCACCTCCAAGGAGCACACCTGCTACTACGCCCACGTTCTCGACGACGATCTCGAATTGGCTGTCGACTTGGTGGCCGACGTGGTGCTTAACGGGGTCTGCGCGACTGATGACGTGGAACTCGAGCGTGATGTGGTGCTCGAGGAGATCGCCATGCGGGACGACGACCCCGAGGACAGCCTCGGCGATGTGTTCCTGTCGGCGATGTTCGGCGACCATCCGGTGGGCCGTCCGGTGATCGGCAGCGTCGAGTCGGTGTCCGGGATGACCCGAAACCAACTGCGCTCCTTCCACGTTCGTCGCTACACCCCGGAGCGCATGGTGCTGGCGGTCGCCGGGAACATCGAGCACGACCACGTGGTGGCGCTGGCCCGCGAGTTCTTCGACAACCGCCTGGTCCGGGGCCGCAAACCGCAACCGCCCCGCACGGGCGCCGGTCGGCTTGCGGTGCCGCCCGGGCTGACGTTGGTCTCTCGTGACTGCGAACAGACGCATCTGACCCTGGGGGTGCGGATTCCCGGCCGGCACTGGCCCGACCGGTGGGCGCTGTCGGTGCTCAACACCGCACTGGGCGGCGGACTGAGTTCGCGACTGTTCCAGCAGATTCGCGAGACCCGCGGACTGGCCTACTCGGTCTATTCCGCCGTCGACTCCTTCGCCGATAGCGGCGCCTTCTCGATCTATGCCGGATGCCTTCCGGAACGGTTCGACGAAGTGGTTCGGCTGGCCGCCGAGGTGCTCGAGACGGTCGCCCGCGATGGCATCACCGAGGCGGAATGCCGCATCGCCAAGGGGTCCTTGCGGGGTGGCCTCCTGCTCGGACTGGAGGACTCAGCCTCCCGGATGAACCGCCTCGGCCGGACTGAGATCAACTACGGCCGGTACCGCACGCTGACCAGCACCCTGCGTCACATCGAGCAGGTCACCGTCGAGGACGTCAACGCCGTCGCGGCCAAGGTGCTCACCGGTCGTTTCGGCGCGGCCGTTCTCGGGCCGCACCGGTCCAAGCGTTCGCTGCCGCACCGCCTGCGAGTCCTCACGGGCTGATGGCCCTGAATCTGTTGGACCTGCGCGTCCCGATTGTCGGGGCGCCGATGGCGGGCGGACCGAGCACACCGGCATTGGCAGCCGCAGTTTCCAACGCCGGCGGCTTGGGCTCGCTGCCCGCCGCCTATCTGGCCGCCGAGCGACTGGCCGAGGACATCGCCGCGGCGCGCTCGATGACAACCGGGCCGCTCGGCGTGAATCTCTTTGTGCCGCAACCCTGCGCGGCCGGGCCCGAACAGCTCGACGCCTTCCGCGAACTTCTGCTGCCGCTGGCCGAACGTTACGGGGTCCAACCCGGCCGCCCGCGGTCCGATGACGACGCATGGGAAGCCAAGCTCGACGTAGTCGCCGACACCGTCCCGGAGGTGGTGTCTTTCACCTTCGGCTGCCCGGCCCCGGAGGTCCTCCGGCGACTGCACGGCCTCGGCGTGCTGACGATGGTCACGGTCACCAATCGGGCGGAGGCTGAGTTGGCGGTGGCGGCGGGCGCCGACGCACTAGTGGTTCAGGGGCCGGAGGCCGGTGGCCATCGCAGTGTATTCGCCGCAGATGCCCAGCCCCCGGCGCAGAGACTCGCCGACCTGCTGGCCCAGACCGCAGGCATCGGTGTGCCGGTTGTCGCGGCGGGCGGTCTGGGCGACGCTGCCGCGGTCCGCGGGGTACTGGCCGGGGGAGCGATGGCTGCTCAGGTTGGCACGGCACTGCTGCTCAGCGACGAAGCCGGTACCAATGCGGTGCACCGGGCGGCATTGCGGGACAGCCGGTTCTCCGAGACGGTGGTGACCCGCGCCTTCTCCGGTCGCTATGCCCGCAGCCTGGTCAATGAATTCACCACCGTTTTCAGCGATGCCGCGCCACCGGGCTATCCGCAGGTCAACCAGATCACCGCACCTATCAGGGCGGCGTCGCTGGCGGTGGGTGACCCGCATGCCATCAGCCTGTGGGCGGGCACCGAATGGCGCGAAATTTCACCAGGGCCCGCGGCGTCGATCGTCGCCGCACTGGCCGGGTAACGGCGTACTCAGGCGAGTAGACCGGCGGGGTCGGTGTAGTACAGGTCCAGATCGCGGGCCACCTCGGCGTTGAGCAACTTGCCGTCGTGGGTGGACAACCCCTTGGCCAGCGCCGGGTCATTGAAGCAGGCGCCTTGCCAGCCCTTGTCGGCCAGTTTGAGCACGTAGGGCATGGTGGCATTGGTCAGCGCGTACGTCGAGGTCCGCGGCACCGAGCCGGGCATGTTGGCTACGCAGTAGAACACCGAGTTGTGGACCTTGAACGTCGGGTCGTCGTGGGTCGTGGGGCGGGAGTCCTCGAAGCAGCCGCCCTGATCGATGGCGATGTCGACCAGAACCGAGCCCGGTTTCATCTGTGCCACGGTCGCATTGGTGACCAGCTTGGGCGCCTTGGCGCCCGGCACCAGCACCGCGCCGATCACCAGGTCGGCCTGCTTGACGGCGTTCTCCAGATCCAGCCGCGAGGAGTAGCGGGTCTCGATCGCGCCGCCGTACTCGGCATCGATTTTGCGCAGGGTGTTGATGTTGAGGTCGAATACGGTGACGTGGGCGCCCATGCCCCAGGCGACGGCCGCGGCGTTGTCGCCGGCCATCCCACCGCCGATCACCACGACCACCGCAGGAGCGACACCGGGAACGCCGCCCATCAGAACGCCGCGCCCGCCCTGGGTGCGCATCATGTGGTACGCGCCGACGTGTGCCGACAGTCGGCCGGCCACCTCGCTCATCGGGGCCAGCAGGGGCAGTGCACCGTCTGCTGTCTGGACGGTCTCGTAGGCGATCGACGTGGTCCCGGAGGCCAGCAGGGCATCGGTGCACGGCTTGGAGGCCGCCAGGTGCAGATAGGTGAACAGGACCTGTCCCTTCCGCATCCGGCCGTACTCGGGCTCAATCGGCTCCTTGACCTTCAGCAGCAGATCGGCCTCGGCCCACACCTGATCGGCGGTCTCGACGATCTTCGCGCCCGCGGAGGTGAAGTCTTCGTCATGGATAGCCGAGCCTTCGCCGGCCCCGGCCTGAACCATCACGTCATGACCGCGGTGCACCAACTCGGCGACACCAGCGGGGGTGATGGCGACGCGGTATTCGTTGTTCTTGATCTCAGTCGGGATGCCGACGCGCACGTTTGCTCCTTGGGCTGGCCGTGAAGTGCTCAGACCAGTGTGAAGAAAGTTCGACAGCCAATCAATCAGACCGACAAAAATTCGGTAAATTCCGTTGATGGCAGAAGATAAGACGCCTCAGGGTGAAGTGCGGCGAGAAAAAATGAAGGATGTTCAGGCCGCTGGCATCGACGATGTCGACCGCAGGATTCTGGTGGCACTGCATGCCGACGCCCGCATCCCCAACAGTGCCCTCGCCGAGGCGGTGGGCGTGGCTCCCTCGACCTGTCACGGCCGGGTCCGCCGGTTGCAGGAACTCGGCGTAATTCGCGGTTTCCACGCCGATATCGACCCCGCGGCGATCGGCCTGCCCCTGCAGGCCATGGTGTCGGTTCGACTGCAGGCAGGTGCCCGCGGCAAGATCCGCAACTTCATTCAACAGATCCGGCGCAAGCGTCAGGTGATCGATGTGTACTTCTTGGCCGGCGCCGACGACTTCATCATCCATGTGGCCGCCCGGGACACCGATGACCTGCGTTCGTTCGTCGTCGACAATCTCAACGCCGACGTCGATGTGGCCGGCACCCAGACGTCACTGATCTTCGAGCACCTGCACGGCGCCGCGCCGCTGTAGCGGGCCGACCCCGGTTAGGCTTGCCCGCATGCGAGTCGGGGTTCTCGGTGCCAGGGGCAAGGTTGGAACGGCGATGTGTGCTGCGGTGCGCGACGCCGGTGACCTCACATTGAGCGCGGAGGTCGACGCCGGTGACGCGCTGGCGATGTTCACCGAAAGCGCCACCGAGGTCGTCATCGACTTCACCCACCCCGACGTTGTGATGGACAACCTGAAGTTCCTGATCGGCAACGGCATTCACGCAGTGGTGGGCACAACCGGCTTCACAGAGCAGCGGCTCGAAGCGGTACGAGGCTGGCTGGTTGACTCGCCGGAGACCGGGGTGCTGATCGCGCCCAACTTCGCGATCGGCGCCGTGCTGTCGATGTACTTCGCGCAGAAGGCCGCGCCCTATTTTGAGTCGGCTGAGGTGATCGAACTTCACCACCCGCAGAAGGCCGATGCGCCGTCGGGAACCGCGACCAGGACGGCCGCGCTGATCGCGCAGGCCCGAAAAGGCATGCCGCCCAACCCGGATGCCACCAGCACCGGTCTGCCCGGTGCCCGCGGCGCCGATGTCGACGGCATCCCGGTGCATTCTGTCCGGCTGACCGGCCTGGTGGCCCACCAGGAAGTGCTGTTCGGAACGATGGGCGAGACGCTGACCATCCGCCACGACAGCATCGACCGCACATCGTTCGTTCCCGGTGTGCTGCTCGCGGTTCGCCAGATCTCGCAGCGGCCTGGCCTGACCATCGGCCTCGAAGCGCTGATGGAACTGTGATCTCGCGGGTTCAACTGCTGATCGGGTTTCTCTGCCTGGCCCTGCTGGTTTACTTCGCACTGCTGACCCGCACCGCACTAGCGTTGCTGCGCACCGGCACTCCTGCGGCCGTCGCGCTCGGTATCGGCGTGCTGCTGTTGCCGATCGTCGGTGCCTGGGCCACCGCCGCCACCCTGCGGGCGGGCCTTGCGCATCAGCGGTTGGCCCGCCTGGCCGCCGAGGATGGCATGGAACTCGATGTCGGCGATCTTCCCAGGATGCCGTCGGGGCGGATCACGCGCGATGCTGCAGACGCGCTGTTTTATACGGTGCGGGCGGAAGTGGAAGCCGACCCGGAAGACTGGCGGCGGTGGTATCGGCTGGCCCGCGCCTACGACTACGCCGGTGATCGGACGCGGGCCCGCGAGACGATGCGCAAGGCCGTTGCGCTGCAGGGTGGTCACGACCGGTGAGCAGACTGCTAGTGGTCCACCACACCCCGTCGCCGCACTGCGCCGAGATGTTCGACGCGGTGGTGGCTGGTGCGAGCGATCCGGAGATCTTCGGTGTCGAGGTCGTGCGCCGTCCCGCGCTCACGGTCTCGCCGGTGGAGATGCTGGAGGCGGACGGCTACCTGCTGGGAACGCCGGCGAACCTGGGCTACGTCAGCGGCGCGCTCAAGCATGCTTTCGACCAGGCCTACTATCCACTGCTCGATGCGTCCCGCGGGCGCCCGTTCGGGGTCTTCATCCACGGCAACGAAGGCACCGAAGGCGCTCAGCGAGCCATCGCCGGCATCACCGCCGGTCTGGGCTGGGTCAAGGCGGCCGAATCAGTCCTGGTGTCGGGCAAGCCCACCAGGGCCGACCTGGAGCAGTGCTGGAATCTCGGCGCAACGGTCGCAGCCCAGTTGATGTGATTGCCATGAGAACTCAGCCGGTCGGGTTTCTTCGACACGGTGTTCTGCCCGGTTCTGGATTACCTCGTCGTCCCGCCCTACGGTCTGAAGGTGCACGGCAACTGGCCGCAGTGGGAGTGAGGTGTCATGGCGGGTATCAGTGATATGGCTCTTGGTGCAGCCCCGATCGCCGGCGGGGCGATGCTGGGCGCGCTGATGGGATCGGTGAAGGGGCCGGACTTCCGCGCGCTGATCAAATCCGACATCGAACTGCTCAAAAGCCTTCCCGAGGAGAGTGTCGAGTTGCGCGCCGAACTCAAGCGCACCATCGACGAACGGGTCTACGAACTGATCGGGACGATCGACCGCAATCGGCAACTGCGTGAGACGGCCAGTTCCTACAAGGGCAACTGGCGCGACATCTTCGTGTTCATCTCCGCGCTGTTGTTCACCCTGGTGTGGTGGAACGTGCCGCACAGCCGATCGAACTGGCTGATCACCTTCATCGTTCTAGTGATCCTGTCCGTCATCGTCGGACTGTACGCCGCCCGCGGGTTCATCCACCTCGTCAAGCGCCTGATGAACCGGAACTGACCGACCTTCCACGGAGATGCTCTGCGAAGAACGTCTCCATTGCGCGCCAATGCCTCTCGGCTGCCGCCTCGTCGTACGGCCCGTTGTCGGTCACCGCGAATCCGTGGGCGGCCGGATACCACTCGATGATGTGCTCGACGCCGGCCCGCGTGAGGGCTTCATCGAGCATCGCCGACTGCTCCGGGGTGTAGGACGGATCGTTCTCGGCGGCGCCGACGTAGACCGCGGCCCCGATGAGGCTGGCGAACAGGTGCGGGCTTTCCGGATCGTCGGGGGATGCGAGGCCACCGCCGTGGAAGGACATCGCCGCCGCAACGCGTTCGGGGACACGGCCGGCAACTACCAGCGAAGTGCGTCCGCCCATGCAGTAGCCGGTGGTGCCGAATCGCTTCCCGGCCACCTCCGGCCGGGCCGCCAGGTAGTCGAAGAACGCCCGGGCATCTGCAGTCATCACCGTCGGGGTGATCGTCTTCATCAATGCGAACAGTCGGTTGCGTTCGGTTGCGTCGGCGAAAACGTTCTTCATGTCGAAGGGCGCCCACGACCCGTGGCGGTAGTACACGTCGGGGAGGAGGACTGAGTAACCCAGCGCGGCCAGTTTCGCCGCCATCTGCTGTAACGCCGGCCGCACACCCCCGGCGTCGGGATACATCACGATCCCCGGCCACGGGCCCGCTGCGGAGCTCAAGCCCTCCGGCGTGGCCAGGACGACGGGACAGGTGCCGTCCGGGGTGGTGATCGCGTCGCTGATGATGGGCATGGCTTCGTTCTACCCCTAAATCGGTCCCTTAGAGTGAATGGCGTGGCGATCCCGACCCCGTACGAGGACCTGCTGCGCCTGGTGCTCGAGAAGGGGACACCGAAGGCCGACCGCACCGGCACCGGGACCCGCAGCCTGTTCGGCCACCAGTTGCGTTACGACCTCTCCGCGGGGTTCCCGCTCATCACCACCAAGAAAGTCCACACCAAGTCGGTCATCTACGAACTGCTGTGGTTCCTGCGCGGAGACTCCAACATCGCGTGGCTGCAGCAGCACGGCGTGACCATTTGGGACGAATGGGCCTCCCCGGAGGGGGATCTGGGTCCGGTCTACGGCGTGCAGTGGCGGTCCTGGCCCACCCCCAGCGGCGAGCACATCGACCAGATCAGTGCTGCCGTCGACCTGCTTCGCACCGACCCAGACTCCCGCCGGATCATCGTGTCGGCGTGGAACGTCGCTGAACTGCCACGGATGGCGTTGGCGCCCTGCCACGCGTTCTTCCAGTTCTACGTCGCCGACGGCAAGCTGTCCTGCCAGCTCTACCAGCGCAGCGCAGACATGTTCCTCGGCGTGCCGTTCAACATCGCCAGCTACGCCCTGCTGACCCACATGATGGCCGCCCAGGCCGGACTGCAGGTGGGCGACTTCATCTGGACCGGCGGTGACTGTCACATCTACGACAACCACATCCAGCAGGTCACCGAACAGCTCAGCCGGGAACCCCGGCCGTATCCGGAACTCGTTCTGGCCCAGCGGGATTCGATCTTCGACTACACCTACGACGATATCGGGATCCGCAATTACGATCCCCATCCGGCCATCAGGGCTCCGGTCGCGGTATGAGCGTGGGGCTGATCTGGGCCCAGTCCACCTCGGGTGTGATCGGCCGTGACGGCGGGATACCGTGGCGGGTGCCCGAGGATATGGCCCGGTTCAAGGAGCTCACCATCGGGCACACGGTGGTGATGGGCCGTCGAACCTGGGAATCACTGCCCACCAAGTTCCGGCCGCTGCCCGGCCGCCGCAATGTCGTGCTGACCCGAAACCCGCATTATCGCGCCGAGGGCGCCGAGGTGATCACCGCACTCGAGGACGTGCCTGCGGATTCCTGGGTGATCGGCGGCTCGGAGATCTATCACCTCGCGATGCCGGCGGCCACCCGGTGCGAGGTCACCGAGGTGGAGATCGATCTGCGACTGGAGGACGAGGACGCGTTGGCGCCGATGCTCGACGAGTCCTGGGTCGGGACCTCGGGGGACTGGCAGGACAGCAGTTCCGGGCTGCGGTATCGCTTCCACACCTACCTCCGACCTTGACCCGGCTGACCGCCACCCAGGCCCGCCGGGTCGCGGTCGCCGCCCAGGGTTTCTCCGCGCCCCGACCCGCGGGCCCGATCACCCGGGGGCACCTGCGTCGCCTGGTCGACCGCATCCAGGTGCTGCAACTGGATTCGGTGTCGGTGGCGGTGCGGGCCCACTACGCCCCGGTGTTCAGCCGACTCGGTCCCTACGATCGCGACCTGCTCGACTCCGCGGCCTGGGGTGGCAGGTCCCGGTTGCTGGTCGAGTACTGGGCGCACGAGGCAGCACTGATGTCCGTCCAGGACTGGCCGCTGATGCGCTGGCGGATGCGGGAGTACATCCACGGCCGGTGGGGAACCGAGATCGTCAGGAACAACCCGCGTCTGGTCGACGATGTCGTCGGGGCGGTCACCGAACTGGGCCCCAGCACTGCGGGGGAGATAGAACACCACCTGGAAGCCGGAAGCCGCCGAGGCAGGGGGGTCTGGTGGAACCGCAGCGATACCAAGTGGGTGGCCGAGGCGCTGTTCGCCTCCGGGGTGCTGACCACCGCCCACCGGTCGGGGTTCGCCCGCTACTACGACCTGGCCGAACGGGTGCTGCCGCCGGATGTACTGGCCCGCGAGATCGACGACAGTGAGGCGGTCCGGCAGTTGATCCTGCGCGCCGCCACCGCGCTGGGGGTGGCGACCGCCGCCGATATCCGGGACTACTTCCGGCTGCGGGCCGAGCAGGTCAGGCCTGCGCTCCATGATCTGGTGGCCGCCGGTGAGTTGGCGGCTGTCGAGGTATCGGGCTGGACCGCACCGGCCTATCTAAGGACCGGACAGCCGGTGCCGCGGACGGACCGCGGCACCGCGCTGCTGTGCCCGTTCGACCCGCTGGTCTTCTGCCGGCCGCGGGTGCAGCGGCTGTTCGGATTCGACTACCGCATCGAGATCTACACCCCGGCGGCCAAGCGCCGGTTCGGCTACTACGTCTGGCCGTTCCTGCTGGACGGCGAACTGGTCGGTCGGGTAGACCTCAAAGCCGACCGAAAGGCGGGCGTTCTGCAGGTGCTCGGTGCCTTCGCGGAGCCCGGGCGTGACCACCGCCGTGTCGCCGCAGCGCTCGCCGTCGAGCTGCGATCCATGGCCGACTGGCTGGGGCTGGACGAGGTCGTGGTGGGCGACCGGGGCGACTTGGCCGCTGCACTGGACCAGGCCCGCTGACCGCTCCCGGCCGTGCGGTTTCATACGGGACACGCCGCGGGCAGCGGATAAATCCGCACACCCGACGCGCTGAAGGCAGCCAGTACGCTTTCCGCGTGGCCGAGACCGCGCCGCTGCGGGTGCAGCTGATCGCCAGGACTGAGTTCCTGGCGCCGTCCGACGTCCCCTGGGACACCGACGCCGGCGGCGGCGAGGCGCTGGTCGAGTTCGCCGGTCGAGCCTGCTACCAGAGCTGGTCCAAACCCAACCCCCGCACCGCGACCAATGCCTCCTATCTCAAGCACATCATCGACGTGGGCCACTTTGCGGTGCTCGAGCATGCGTCGGCGAGCTTTTACATCACTGGGATTTCCCGCTCGTGCACCCACGAACTGGTCCGGCACCGGCACTTCTCCTACTCCCAACTGTCCCAGCGATTCGTCCCCGAGGACGACGCCCAGGTGGTCATCCCGCCCGGTCTGGAGGACGACCCGGAACTGCAGCAACTGGTGCTCGATGCCGCCGACGCCAGCCGAATGGCGTACCTGGAGCTACTCGCCAGGCTGGAGGCCAAGTTCGCCGACCAGCCGAACGCAGTACTGCGCCGCAAGCAGGCCCGGCAGGCCGCCCGCGCGGTGCTGCCCAATGACACCGAGACGCGCATCGTGGTGACCGGCAACTACCGGGCCTGGCGGCACTTCATCGCGATCCGCGCCAGCGAGCACGCCGACGTCGAAATCCGCCGGTTGGCCATCGCCTGCCTGCGAGAACTGACCGTCCTCGCACCTTCGGCGTTCGCGGACTTCGAGATCACCGTGCTGGCCGACGGCACCGAGGTGGCGACCAGCCCGCTGGCGACGGACGTCTGATTTCAAGCGGGTAATCTAGGGGCCCGTGAGCACCAGCGGATTCGACGCCAGCGCCAGGCTAGGCACGGTACTGACCGCGATGGTCACGCCGTTCCAGTCGGACGGCACGCTGGACACCGACACCGCCGCGCGGCTGGCCACCCGCCTGGTCGACGACGGTTGCGACGGACTTGTGGTGTCCGGCACCACCGGAGAGTCGCCGACCACCACCGATGCGGAGAAGACGGCGCTGCTGCGGGTGGTGCTCGATGCCGTCGGGGACCGGGCCAGGATCATCGCCGGCGTCGGCACCTACGACACCGCCCACAGCGTGCACCTGGCCGAGGCTGCCGCCGCCGAGGGCGCGCACGGCCTGCTGGTGGTCACCCCGTACTACTCGCGGCCGCCGCAGTCGGGCCTGATCGCCCACTTCACCGCCGTGGCCGACGCCACCAGCCTGCCGGTCATGCTCTACGACATCCCACCGCGCTCGGTCGTTCCGATCGAGTGGGACACCCTGCGCGCGGTGGCGGAGCACCCCAACATCGTCGCGGTCAAGGATGCCAAGGGCGACTTACACGGGGCGGCCCAGATCATGGCCGAAACCGGTCTGGCCTACTACTCCGGAGACGACGCCCTGAACCTGCCCTGGTTGGCGATGGGAGCGGTCGGCGTGGTCAGCGTCTGGGGGCACCTGGCCGCCGGTCAACTGCGAGATATGCTGAGCGCCTTTAACTCCGGTGACCTTGCCACCGCGCGCAAGATCAGCGTGGCCCTGAGCCCGCTGAACGCCGCGCAGGGCAGACTCGGTGGGGTCACGATGTCCAAGGCGGGATTGCGGCTCCAGGGTTTCGACGCCGGTGACCCACGGCTGCCCCAGATGCCCGCGACCGCTGGGCAGGTGGACGACCTTGCCGCCGATATGCGAGCGGCGGCGCTCACGAGGTGAATATCGAAGATCTCCGCCCGCCGGGCCCGCTTGCTCCGGGTGGACTGCGGGTGACCGCCCTGGGCGGGATCGGTGAAATCGGCCGCAATATGACGGTTTTCGAGCATCTGGGCCGTCTGCTCATCGTCGACTGCGGGGTGCTGTTCCCCAGCCACGACGAGCCCGGCATCGACCTGATCCTGCCCGACCTGCGCCATCTCGAGGGCCGCCTCGACGATATCGAAGCTCTTGTCCTGACCCACGCGCACGAGGACCACATCGGCGCGATCCCGTTCCTGCTCAAGCTGCGCAGCGATATCCCTGTGGTCGGTTCGAAATTCACCCTGGCTCTGGTGGCCGCCAAGTGCCGCGAGCATCGGATCAACCCGACCTTCGTGGAAGTCGCTGAGGGACAACGCAGTACCCACGGTGTGTTCGAGTGCCAGTACTTCGCGGTCAACCACTCCATTCCGGACGCGCTCGCGATCGCCATCCACACCGGGGCAGGCACCGTCCTGCACACCGGTGACATCAAGCTCGACCAGCTCCCCATGGACGGCCGGCCCACTGACCTGCCGGGCATGTCGCGCCTCGGCGACGCCGGGGTCGACCTGTTCTTGTGCGACTCCACCAACGCCGAGATCCCCGGTGTCGGCCCATCGGAGAGCGAGATCGGGCCGACCCTGCACCGGCTGATCCGCAACGCCGAGGGGCAGCGGGTGCTGGTGGCCTGCTTCGCGTCCAATGTCGACCGCGTTCAGCAGATCGTCGACGCCGCGGTGGCATTGGGCCGGCGGGTCTCGTTTGTCGGCCGTTCGATGGTCCGCAACATGGCGATCGCCCGAGAACTCGGTTTCCTGACCGTCGACGACCGCGACGTGGTGGATATCTCGGCGGCGGAGATGATGCCGCCGGATCGACTGGTGCTCATCACCACCGGGACCCAGGGGGAGCCGCTGTCGGCGCTCTCCCGGATGTCACGCGGCGAGCACCGCAGTATCTCCATCACCGCCAACGACCTGATCATCCTGTCGTCCTCCTTGATCCCCGGCAACGAGGAGGCGGTGTACGGGGTGATCGACGCCCTGTCCCGCGTCGGAGCGCGGGTGGTCACCAATCAGCAGGCGCGCGTGCATGTTTCGGGCCACGCCTATGCGGGGGAGTTGCTGTTCCTCTACAACGCGGTCCGACCGCGCAACGTGATGCCTGTGCACGGGCATTGGCGGCACCTGCGGGCCAACGCCAAACTGGCGGCCCGCACCGGGGTTCCCGAGCAGAACATCATGCTCGCCGAGAACGGTGTCAGCGTGGACCTGGTTGCCGGACAGGCCAGCGTCGCCGGGGCGGTGCCGGTGGGCAAGATGTTCATCGATGGCCTTGTTAGCGGTGACGTTGGGGATGCCACGCTGGGGGAGCGGTTGATCCTAAGTTCGGGGTTCATCGCCGTCACCGTCGTGGTGCATCGAGGTACCGGGCGCAGCGCCGCGGCGCCCCACCTGTCGTCGCGGGGTTTCTCCGAGGACCCCAAGGCACTCGAGCCCGTTGTCCGAAAGGTCGAGCAGGAGTTGGAATCCCTTGCCGCCGAACATGTGACGGATACCGTGCGGATCGCCCAGGCGGTACGCCGTACCGTCGGAAAATGGGTCGGCGAGACCTACCGGCGTCAGCCGATGATCGTGCCGACGGTGCTGGAGATCTAAGCATTCCACGCGAAACTGAAGCCTGGGCGGCGAAATGCGCGGAACATCGCCAGGGATACAGTCTCGCGGCCCTCAGCGCTTATTGACGAAGCCGGCGTCCACCGGCAAGGCCACCCCGGTGACGTAGCGCGCGGCATCCGACACCAGCCAGAAGACCGCGTTTGCGATGTCCTCGGCCGCAAGGACGTCCACCGGCAGCGCGTTGGACATGTCCGGGCCGCCCATCTGCTGCTGGGCCATCCCGTCCAGCCAGGACCGGGTGAAGTCATTGTCGATCATCGGGGTGTCCACGCCGGCAGGGTGAACCGAATTGACCCGGATGTTGTAGTTGGCAAGGAAGTTAGCGTAGGCGCGCATCAGTCCGACCACGCCGTGCTTGGCCGCGGTGTAACCCAGCGAGCCGGCGACCGGCGCGCCGATCCCCACCAGGCCGGCCACCGAACTGGTCAATACGACTGCGCCGCCTTCGCCCTGCTTGATCAGCGGACGCATTGCGACGTCGACGGTGTGGTAAACACCGGTCAGGTTGACGTCGATAACGTCCTGCCAGGCGTCCTCGCCCATCATCGGCGCGATACCGGCGTTGGCGATCACGATGTCCAAACGGCCGAGTTCCTTCATTCCCTCGGCTAGAACGGTTTTCAACGAACCGCGGTCACGGACGTCTGCCTGCCTCGCGACGATGCGCGACCCGGTGTCCGTCACCAGTTTCACGGTTGCTTCGAGTTCTTCTGGTGTGGCCAGGGGATAGGGCACGCTGGCGATCTGCTCGCAGAGATCAACCGCGATGATGTCGGCGCCCTCCGAAGCAAGCTTGACCGCATGCGCGCGACCCTGACCGCGGGCCGCCCCGGTGATGAACGCGACCTTCCCTTCGAGTGCTTTCACGGGTCAGGCGCGCAGCTGGCCCTTGGCCGGGTCGCCGGCCGGGATGGGCTGCAGCATCTTCAGATCCGGCGTCCCGGCGAGGTGATCGCTGATCTCGGCGAACAGCGAACCGACCGCCGGCGCGGTCCCGTGGACCTTCAGCGCCTCGGCATCGGCCCACTGTTCGATGAACACGAAGGTGTCACCGGTCTGGTGCAGCGAGTACAACTGACAGCCGGGCTCGTCGTGCACCGCCTCGATGGCCTTGACGCAGGCGGCCCGGACCGCTTCGACGGACTCCGGCTTGGCGGTGAACGATGCGACGACAACGACGGGCATTTTTTTGCTCCTTGGCTTCTTCACTGGCGGGTGCCAATTCCACCGTAGATTGTCACCGACCGAGGAAAGGCCGGGCATGGAGCATTCTCAGGACCGCAAGTCGCTCTACATGACCGTTCTCATGACACCGGACATGGCGAACTTCTCCGGCAATGTCCACGGTGGCACGCTGCTGAAGCTTCTCGACCAGGTGGCCTATTCGTGTGCCAGCCGTTATGCCGGAACGTATGTGGTGACCCTGTCGGTGGATCGGGTTCTTTTCCGGGACGCCATCAAGGTCGGCGAGTTGGTGTCCTTTTCAGCCTCGGTGAACCACACCGGCCGCACCTCGATGGAGGTGGGGATCCGCGTCGACACCGAAAACATCCAGAACGGAACCCGCCGCCACACCAACAGCTGTTACTTCACCATGGTCGCCGTCGACCGCGACGGCCGGCCGGTGCCGGTGCCGGCGCTGGTGCCGACCTCCGAACGGGAACGGACCTGGTTCGATGCGGCTGCGGTTCGCAAGGCCGCGCTCAAGGACGCATTCACCGATTGATTGCGGTCTTGCAACAGCCCTCCGCGTGACCAGTGTGGCCTATGGTGCGGATGGGGCATGAACTATTAGTCTGCCCGCATGGCGAACAAGACGGCCGCTCGCTCTGGCGCGCGAACGACCAGGTCACAAAACAGCAGGTCGCAAGGCGCTGCCCGCCCGACCACCCGTTCGGCCAGGTCGGCTACCAAGCCGGTTCCGCGGCCGGCCCCGCCGCGCCGCAAGCCCGCCGCCAAATCGTCTCCTTCTCCGATTGGCCTAGCGGCGGCGGCAGGTGGTCGCGCCGCGCGGGCGACCTGGCTGGTCGTGGCTCGCGGGGCTGGCTCGACGGCGCGATCGGTCGGCCGGGCCCGTGACATCGAACCGGGCCACCGCCGCGACGGGCTCGCGCTGGGTCTGCTGGCGCTGGCGGTGGTGATCGCCGCCGCGTCCTGGTTCGATGCCGCCCGACCGGTCGGGGCGTGGATCGACTCGGGGCTGCGGACGATGGTCGGCGGCGCCGTCGTGCTGTTGCCGCTGCTGATCGCTGCGGCCGCAGTGATTCTGATGCGCACCGAACCGCATCCCGAGACGCGCCCGCGACTGGTCCTGGGCACCGCGATGATCTGCCTGCCGGTGCTCGGTCTATGGCATCTGTGGTCCGGGTCGCCTGCCGAACCGCTCGCCCGCCAGCACGCCGGGGGTTTCATCGGATTCGCCATTGCCGGGCCGCTTTCCGATGGCCTGACCGCTTGGATCGCCACGCCGCTGTTGATCTTCGCCGTGCTGTTCGGGGTGTTGCTGATCACCGGTACCACTATCCGGGAGCTACCGGAAACGCTGTACACGATGTTCGCCACTCGGCGCTATGCCGACTACGACTACGACGGCGACTACGACGGCGACTACGACGGCGACTACGACTACGACTCCGACTACAAGGATGCTGGCGAGGCTGACGACCACGGATATCAAGCGCCAAGCCGAAAGACCAGAAGCCTTCCGAAACTGCCTGCTGCCGAGGATTTTTCGGACGGCTACTACGACGACCCACGTGCCTACACCGACGAGCCCCCGGCCTGGCCGGGCGCCTCGGGGCCGATTGGAACGCCGTACGAGAATTACCCGCTCGACGAACCGACGGTCGCGGAGGTGAATGCAACCGAGCCGATCAAGCCACGCCGCAAGAAGGCCGCCCAGCCCAAACAGCAGACCAAAGAGCTGGAGCGGGTGGTGGATCGGGTCGTGGAGGGGCCCTATACCCTGCCTTCGCTGGAACTGCTCACCCCGGGTGACCCGCCCAAGCGTCGCACTTCTGCCAACGACCAGATGGTGGACGCCATTTCCTCGGTGCTTGACCAGTTCAAGGTCGACGCGGCGGTCACCGGTTGTACCCGTGGGCCGACCGTCACCCGATACGAGGTCGAATTGGGCCCCGGTGTGAAGGTCGAGAAAATCACTGCGCTGCAACGCAATATCGCTTACGCGGTAGCCACCGAGAGCGTCCGGCTGCTGGCCCCCATTCCCGGTAAGTCTGCGGTCGGCATTGAGGTCCCCAACGCCGATCGGGAGATGGTGCGTCTCGCCGACGTGCTGACCGCGCCGTCCACCCGTAGCGACCACCACCCGTTGGTGATTGGTCTGGGCAAGGACATCGAGGGTGACTTCATCTCCGCGAACCTGGCGAAGATGCCGCACCTGCTGGTCGCCGGTTCCACC
>CAZRFC010000043.1:0-568 GCA_964598975.1 uncultured Mycobacterium sp.
GGGGGCGCCGAGGTGGCCGACGAGTTGCTCGGCCAATTCGATGCCCGGTTCGGTGGCGTACAGGTTGGAGACATGCCCGAGGGTGTCAAGTTGGGCTGTGACGGCTGCGCTGATCGCCGGATGGCGATGACCCAGAACGTTGACCGCGATGCCGGCCAGCAGATCGAGGTAGTTCTTTCCGTCGGCGTCGGTGACGACCGCGCCCTCGCCGCTGACCAGCGCCAACGGTGGGGTGCCGTAGTTGTCCATCATCACCGACTGCCAGCGGTCCAGCAGGGTCACCGCCGCACCACCTTGGTGCCCGCGGGCTGCCCGTTGAGAACGGCCAGCACGCTGTGCTCGGCCCGACCGTCGATGACGTGCGCGCTGGGCACACCGGCGTCCACCGCCCGCAGGCACGCCTCGATCTTGGGCACCATGCCCTCCTCGAGCGCGGGCAGCAGTGCGGAGAGTGTCTGCGTGTCGATCTCGGCGACCAGCGAGTCGCGGTCGGGCCAGCGCGTGTAGAGCCCTGCGACGTCGGTGAGCATCAGCAGCGTCTCGGCGCCCAGCGCTTCGGCGACCGCGG
>CAZRFC010000043.1:578-12800 GCA_964598975.1 uncultured Mycobacterium sp.
GTCGACACCACCGGGATTCGGCCGGCTCTGATGAGATCGGTCATCAGCGCGGTATCGACCTTCTCTACGTCACCAACCAGTCCGATATCGCATGCCACCCCGTCGACGACGACCGTCCGGCGGATCGCGGTGAAGGTCCGGGCGTCCTCCCCGGTGATTCCGACGGCATAGGGGCCGTGTGCGTTGATCAGGTTGACCAGTTCACGGCCGACCTGACCGAACAGCACCATGCGGGCGACGTCGAGAACTTCGGGCGTGGTGACCCGGAATCCGCCCCTGAACTCGCCCTGGATGCCGAGTTTCTTGAGCACGGAGCTGATCTGCGGACCGCCGCCGTGCACCACCACCGGATGAATGCCCGCATCGCGAAGCGCAACCATGTCAGCCGCGAACGCGGTCTTAAGCGCGTCGTCGGTCATCGCGTTGCCGCCGTACTTGACGACGACGATCTTGTCCCGCAGCGGCTCGAGGGTCATGAGCTGTACGCAGAGTTCTCTTCGACGTAGGCGTGCGAGAGGTCGGTGGTGCGGATGGTGGCCGCACCGTCGCCGAGATTGAGGTCGATGGTGACCTCTATGTCCGGCCCGGACAGATCGACGTCACGAGCACCGGGTGCGCCGGCGCCGTCCACGCAGACCGGGGATCCGTTGAACGCGACCGAGATCCGGGACTGGTCGATCGTGAACGGAACCATCCCGACAGCGGCCAGCACCCTTCCCCAGTTGGGGTCCGATCCGAACAACGCGGTCTTCACCAGGCTGTCACGGGCCACCAGTCTTGCCGCGGTGACGGCATCGTCCTCGCTGGGCGCGCCGGTGACGGTGACCAGCACACGTTTGGTAACGCCTTCGGCGTCTGCCTGCATCTGCGCACACAGATCCGCGCAGACCCGCAGCACCGCATCGTCGAGGTCGGTCTGGCTGGGCCGGATCTCGCTGGCGCCGGAGGCCAACAGCAGCACGGTGTCGTTGGTCGAAGAACTGCCGTCGACATCGAGTCGGTCGAAGGTGCGGGCCGCCGCCTTCCGCAGAGCACTGTCCAGCGCAGCGGGATCGGCGACCGCGTCCGTGGTGAGCACCACCAGCATGGTGGCCAGTGAGGGCGCCAGCATCCCAGCCCCCTTGGCCATCCCACCGAGAGTCCAGTTCTCCCCCGATGCGGGGGCATGGTGAAGCGCAACCTGTTTCGGCACGGTGTCGGTGGTCATGATGGCGCGCGCGGCATCGTCGCCGCCCAGCAGTCCGGCGTGGATCTCATGGACGATTTCGGTGATCCCGGCGAGAACCTTGTCCATCGGTAACCGGTCGCCGATCAGACCGGTCGAACAGACCGCCACCTCGACGGGTCCGGTCTCGGTCCCCCAGTTGGACAGGGTTGCGGCGACCGCCTCGGCAGTGGCGTGGGTGTCCTGGAAGCCCAGCGGTCCGGTGCAGGCGTTGGCACCGCCGGAGTTCAGCAGCACGGCGCGAAGCCGGCCCGTGGTCAGCGCCTGGCTGGTCCACAACACCGGCGCCGCTTTCACCTGATTGCGGGTGAAGACCCCGGCCGCCGAGTAGTCCGGACCCTCGTTGAACACCAACGCGAGATCCGGTGCTCCGGATTTCTTGATGCCGGCGGCGATGCCCGCGGCACGGAAACCGGCGGCGGCCGTAACACCCTGGTTACGCAACAGGCGGGTCTGTGTCACGGCGCTACTCCCACGATCGAAAGTCCTTGTGTCTCAAGCCAGCCCAGCGCCAGGTTCATCGACTGCACGGCCGCACCGGCGGTCCCCTTGACCAGGTTGTCGATGGCACAGACCGCGACCATGACGCCGGCCGCCTCGTCGACCGCCACGGCCAGTTGGGCCGCGTTGCACCCGATCACCGAACCTGTCTGGGGCAGCCGGCCCTCGGGTAGCAGATGGATGAACGGCTCGTCCCCGTAGGCCTTCTCATAGGCGGCACGGATCTCCGAAAGCGGGGCCCCACCGGGTTTGAGGGGCGCCGTGCAGGTGGCCAGGATGCCGCGGGCCGTCGGGATGAGCACCGGGGTGAACGACACGGTCACCGGCTTATCGGTGACGGCGCGCAGGCCCTGGGCGATCTCGGGCGTATGCCGATGCACGCCGGCGATATTGTAGGCGCGGGCCGACCCGATGACCTCCGAGGCCAGCAGATCGACCTTGGCAGCCCGGCCGGCACCGGAGGTGCCACTGACCGCCACCACTGTGACGGCCGGTTCCACCAGTCCGGCGGCGACGGCCGGCACCAGTGCCAGCAACGCTGAGGTGGGATAACACCCGGGGACCGCGATACGGGTCGCGCCGCGCAAGCCGTCCCGGCCGCCGGGCAGTTCCGGCAACCCGTAAGGCCAGGTGCCGGCATGGGCCGAACCGTAAAACCTCTCCCAATCCGCGGCGTCGCCCAGCCGGAAGTCCGCCCCGCAGTCGATGACGACGGTGTCCGGCCCGAGTTTCCCGGCGATCTCGGCGGAGTGGCCGTGTGGGAGCGCCAGAAACACCACATCATGGCCGGCCAATACTTCGATCTCGGTCGGCTCCAGGACACGATCGGCAAGCGGAAGAAGGTGCGGATGATGCTCGCCGAGTCGGGTGCCGGCACTGGCCGCCGCGGTCAGCGCGCCGATGTTCAGGGACCCGTCCGCGTAGGCCGGGTGCCCGAGAAGCAGGCGCAGGATTTCTCCGCCGGCATACCCACTGGCGCCGGCGACAGCCAACGATGTCACCGGTGCATTGTGCATGGTTATGCAGAGCTTTGCAAATTGATTCCACAAGGAGCGCGCACGCGGATTCTGTCAGATGGTCGAACTAATGTTCGAGTCATGAAGCCGTGCAGTCCCGAAGCCGAGGCGGTGATGATCGCACTCGATGAGCTTGACGCCGCCTGGGACAAGTTTGCCTCGCTGCCGATGGGATCACTGGGTGCGCCGCAGGCCCTCGCGGCCCTGGGCCGGCTGGAAACTCATCGGCGCCGCCAGCCCGCCGTCGAGCATGCGTTGATCACCCACGCGCAATCGCAGGCCACCGCGACCGAGATGGGCGCCAAATCCTGGCGAGCCGTGTTGGCAAACCGGCTGGGTATCGGGGGTTCGGACGCCAGTCGCCGGCTTGCCGAGGCTGCCGCGCTCGGCGAGCGTCGAGCCGTCACCGGTCAGCCGCTGGAGCCACAGCTTCCGAACACCGCGGCAGCGCAGGCGCGCGGCGAGATCGGAACAGAGCATGTGACGGTGATTCGGGACTTCATGTCCGCACTGCCGACAGAGGTCGACCCCGATACCCGGGCGGAAGCCGAATCCCAACTGGCGCAACTTGCCGGCGGACTGACCCCGGAAGGACTGCGCAAGGTCGCCCGCCAACTGATGGGATACCTCGACCAGGACGGCACTCTCGACGACGAGCGTGAACATGCCCGCAAGCGTGGCATCGCGGTGGGTCGCCAGGAACTCGACGGCATGAGCCGCGTTACCGGGTGGGTCGACCCCGAACTCCGCGCGACCCTCGACGCGATCTTCGCCAAACTCGCGGGTCCCGGTTACTGCAACCCCGACGACGACGATCCGTGCGTCAGCGGCACCCCGTCGCAAAACCAGATCACCGCCGATTCCCGAACTTCCGCGCAGCGCACCCACGACGCATTGAAGATCGTGTGTCGCGAGGTGCTGGCGTCCGGGAATCTCGGCCAACACAACGGACTTCCGGTCACGGTCGTGGCGACCGCAACGCTGGCCGACCTGTCTGCAGCAGCCGGGTTCGCCCACACCGGCGGAGGAACGCAGATACCGATCCCGACACTCATCCGGATGGCCGCCGACGCCCACCCCTACCTTGCGCTGTTCCTAAGCCCACGCAAGATTCGGCTCTACTATGGGCGATCGCGGCGCACCGCCAGTCCCGGGCAGCGTCTCGTGTTGCACGCTCTCGAACGGGGATGCACCAAGCCCGACTGCACCGCCCCGCCCTACCAGTGCCAGGTCCACCATGCCGAGCAGGACTGGCAACACGGCGGCAACACCAACATCGACGAACTCACCCTGGCCTGCGGTTGCGACAACCGCCTGGTTGACGACACGCCGACGGGATGGACCACCCGAAAACGCAAGAGCGACAATAGAACCGAATGGATTCCGCCGCGGCACCTCGACCGGGGCCAGACCCGGATCAACCTTTACCACCACCCAGAGCAGGTGCTCCGGCCCGATGATGACGACCCTGGCTAGCGGCGAACCCCTACCCGCGCAGTTGTGCGCCCAACCGCTCGCTGGCGGCGGCCAGGGCGCCGTCGCGGGCGGCGCTGGCCTCGTCCTCGGTAAGAGTGCGGTCGCCGGCCCGGAACCGCAAAGCCAGCGTCAGGGATTTGCGGCCGTCACCGATCTGCGGGCCGGTGTAGACGTCGAACAAGCTGACGTCCTCGAGCAGTTCTCCGGCTCCGTCGCGGACAGCGTCGATCACCGCACTCGCGGACACCTCGTGACCCACCACCAGACTCAGGTCCTGGAAAACCGCCGGGAAGGGCGACACCCGCGGCGCGGGCAGTCGCTGCAGGACCGGGACGGCGTCCAGGTTGAGTTCGACGGCGCAGGATCCCTTCGGCAGCGCCGATCGTTCCACCACCGCCGGGTGCAGTTGTCCGGCATGGCCGATGACCTGTCCATCCACCACCACCTCGGCGCACCGCCCCGGATGCCAGGGCAGGTGCTGGGCCGGACGCAGCGAGACCTCGACTCCACAGGCGCGGGCGATCACCCGAACCGCCTCGAAGGCGTCGGCCGCCTCCACCGCCCGCCCCGGCCCCCAGGGGCCGCGGGGTTCACGCAGACCGCACAGCACCGCCGCCACATGCACCGGTTGGTGCGGCAAGGAAGCGTCCAGAGTGGCGATCTCATCGTCGGTCGGCCTGCGGTCGGTCGGGATCAACTCCACCGCCCGGGTGTGCTCACCGGGCTGGACGACCTGCGCGATGGCGAACAGTGCGACGTCACCGAAACCTCGGGAGACGTTGCGCGACAACGCCTCCAGCAGCGCCGGCAGCAGGGTGGTGGCGAGCTCGGGGCGATCGGCCTCCAGCGGGTTTAGCACCGAGGTGGTGTTGCGGCGGACATCGTCTGCGGGCAGTCCCCAGTGGTCGAAAACCCGGGCCGGAAAAAATGGCGTGGGCAGGACCTCGACGAACCCGGACAGGGCGAGCGCCTTGCCGATCGCCCGGCGACGGCTCTGGGCGGCGGTCAGCCCGCGACCTGCCGGCGCGGGCGGCAGTACCGACGGGATGACGTCGAGGCCTTCCAGTCGGAGCACCTCCTCGACCAGGTCGGCGGGCTGAACCAGGTCGGGCCGCCAACTCGGCGGCGTCACGATCAGATATCCCGGGTCGGCGTCCGCCTCGACCCGGGCACCGATCTGGGTGAGGCGCGCCACCGTGGCCCCGTCTGGGTAAACGACGCCGGCCATCCGATCTGGAAGGTCGACCGCCATCCGTACCGGGGGCGGCGAGAAGTCGTCGCGGGGCGGGTCGCCCCGCCAGTCGGTGAGGACGGGCTGCACTGTGCCCCCGGCGATCTCGGCGAGCAACGCGGCGCAGCGGTCGATGGCCGCAACCGAGACCGCAGGGTCCACCGAGCGCTCGTAGCGGCGGCCGGCCTCGCTGACCAGATGCAGGCGGCGGATGGTTCGGGACACCGCGGCCGGGTCCCAGACGGCGGCCTCGAGCAGAACGTCGGTGGTGTTGTCGTCGATCTCGGTGGTGCCGGCACCCATGACTCCGCCGATGGCGGCGACGGCGACGTCGTCGACGATCAGGACGTCGCCTGGTTCAAGGCGCCGTTCCACGTCGTCGAGAGTGACGACGGTCTCCCCCGGTTCGGCGAACCGGACGGCAAAATCACCGTTGATCCGACTCTGGTCGTGGGCGTGCATCGGGTGGCCGAGTTCGAGCATCACATAGTTCGTGACATCGACGGCCGGGGATATCGGCCGGATACCGGACAGCATCAACCGGCGGCGTAGCCACCAGGGCGACGTGGCATTCGGGTCGATGCCGGTGACCGGGCGTAGCGCGAAACGACTCACCCCGGTTCCGGGGGCGATGGTCACCGGCAGGGCGGGCCCCTCGACCGGCAGAGCGGGGACGACGTCGGCGGGGTCGACGAAGACCAGGTCGTAGGCGCAGGCGATCTCCCGGGCGATGCCGCGCACCGACATCCCGTAGCCACGGTCCGGCGTGACCGCGAGGTCGAAGACGACGTCGTCGAGACCCAGGACCTCAATTGCGTCGGCGCCTGGTTCGGCGGTTCCGGCGGGTAGCACCAGAATGCCGGAGTGATCCGCCCCCAAGCCCAGTTCGGCGGCCGAGCAGTTCATGCCGTCGGAGGTGCGGCCGTAGGTCTTGCGGGTGGCGATGTGGAAGTCGCCCGGCAGCGTCGCCCCTGGCAGCGCGACCGCCACCAAGTCCCCGACGGCGAAGTTCGTTGCACCGCAGACGATGTCGCGATCAGCGCCCTCACCGACGTCGACGGTGCAGGCCCGGATCGGCTTCTTGAACTCGGTCAGTTCCTCGATTCCGGTGACCCGTCCGATACGCAGCGGTCCGCTCACCGGTCCCAGGGTGATGACGTCTTCGACCTCGTGACCGACGCGGATCAGCGCCTGCTCCAGTTCGTGGGGTTCGACGTCCCATCCGGGCGCTCCGGCCTGCACCACGTCGCGAAGCCAGCTGTAGGGAAGCCTCACAGCCCCACCCCGAACGGCAGCGAGAACCGGACGTCGCCTTCGACCATGTCCCGCATGTCGGGAATACCGTTGCGGAACTGAAGGGTTCGCTCCAGACCGCAGCCGAAGGCGAAGCCGGTGTAGACCTCGGGATCGATTCCGGCGGCCCGCAGGACGTTCGGGTTGACCATGCCGCAGCCGCCCCATTCCACCCAGCCGGCACCGCCCTTCTTGTTCTCGAACCAGATGTCGACCTCCGCCGAAGGCTCGGTGAACGGGAAGAAGTGCGGCCGCATCCGGGTGCGGGCAGTCGGGCCGAACTCCGAGCGGGCGAACGCATCCAGCGTCCCGCGCAGGTGCGCCATCGTCAGGCCGCGGTCCACCGCCAGGCCTTCAACCTGATGGAACACCGGGGTATGCGTGGAGTCGAGTTCGTCGGTGCGGAAGGTCCGGCCGATGGAGATGACGTACACCGGCAGGTCGCGCTCGAGACGGGTTCGCACCTGCACCGGCGAGGTGTGGGTCCGCAACAACTGGCGGGAACCTTCGGGCGCGATGTGGAACGTGTCGGACTCGCTGCGCGCCGGATGATCGGGCGGGAAGTTCAGCGCATCGAAGTTGAACTGCTCACTCTCCACCTCGGGGCCTTCGGCCAACTCCCACCCCATCGCGACGAAGGTGTCGGCGATGTGCTCGGCGAGAATGGTGATCGGGTGCCGCGCACCCAGCGGCTGGCGGGTGGACGGCAGCGTGACGTCGACGGTCTCGGCCGCCAGAACCGCGGCGTCGCGTTCGGCGCGCAGCACCGCCAGGCGCTCGTCGTACGCGGACTGGGCCTCGGTCCGGGCTTCGTTGACCCGCTTGCCGGCGTCGGCACGCTCATCTTTGGGCAGCCCGGCCAGTGCCTGCCGGGCCAGTGCCAGTGGCGCGCGGTCACCGAGGTGTTCGGTCTTCGCCCGGGCCAGCGCATCGAGGTCGGCGGAATCTTCAAAGGCGCGACGGGCCACGTCGACCGCGGTGGCCAGCGCGTCCTGCGACAGCGGTTGCTCACCCACGCGCAGAGACTCTCCTTAGCTGGCCTGCAGTTTAGTTGGGCACGCCTTAGCTCAAGTGCCGACCGAAAGATCATAGGTGATGCCAGAATGACGCCTCACGGGCAATTCGCCTGCTGGTCGAGGCAGAGGACGACAGATGCTCAGAGCACTCATCATCGGGGCGGTGTGGGCGGCCGCGGCGGCCGTCGCGGTGCTGGCCGTCAAGCTGGACCACACCGCGTGGTGGGTCGGGTCGGCGGTGCTTGCCGCGCTGGCCGGCCTGGGCACCTGGGACCTGGTGCAGAAAGGACACTCGATCCTTCGCGCCTACCCGATCCTGGGGCACGCCAGATGGATCGCCGAGCGGATCCGCCCCGAGATCTACCAGTACTTCGTCGAATCCAACACCGACGGCGCACCCTTCGACCGGGAGACCCGCGACGCGGTCTACCGCCGGGCCAAAGGCACCAAGGGCGACGAGCCGTTCGGCACCGAACGCGACGTCACCGCTGTCGGCTACGAATTCCTGCGTCACTCCCTGCGCGCCAAGATCGCCACCGACCTGTCCCCGCGGGTCCGCCTCGGCGGCCCGGACTGCGCCCAGCCCTACGACATCGCGCTGCTCAACGTCTCGGCGATGAGTTTCGGGGCGCTGTCCGGAAACGCCATCGAGGCACTCAACGGCGGCGCGGCCAAGGGCGCGTTCGCCCACGACACCGGCGAGGGCGCTATCAGCCCCTACCACCTCAAGCACGGCGGTGACCTGATCTGGGAGATCGGGTCGGGCTACTTCGGGTGCCGCACACCCGACGGGCATTTCGACCCGGACAAGTTCAAGGAGAAGGCGACGATGCCGGAGGTCAAGGCCGTCTCCATCAAGCTCTCCCAGGGCGCAAAGCCCGGCTTGGGCGGCGTGCTACCCGGTGCGAAGGTCACCCCGGAGATCGCCGAAACCCGCGGGGTTCCGGTCGGCGAGACAGTGGTGTCCCCGCCGGCCCACACCGCGTTCACCACTCCGCTGGAACTGACCCACTTCATCGCGACGCTGCGCAGCCTGTCCGGCGGCAAACCGGTGGGATTCAAACTCTGCGCCGGGGCCCGCACCGAGTTCCTGTCGATCTGCAAAGCGATGCTGCAGACCGGGATCACTCCGGACTTCATTATCGTCGACGGCGCCGAAGGCGGAACCGGAGCCGCCCCACAGGAATTCGTCGACCACGTCGGCATGCCGCTGACCGAGGGGCTGATGATGGTGCAGAACTGCCTGGTCGGTACCGGACTGCGGCCGCACATCAAGATCGGCGCGTCGGGCAAGATCACCAACGGCTTTGACATCGTCACGCGCATCATCCAGGGCGCCGACTTCACCCTCTCGGCGCGGGCGATGATGTTCGCCGTCGGCTGCATCCAGGCGATGAAGTGCCACACCAACCGCTGCCCCACCGGGGTGGCCACCCAGGACCCCGGACTGGAGCGGGCACTGGACGTTCCGGACAAGATCGACCGGGTGGCCAACTTTCAGAAAGCCGTAGTCGCCAGTGCGGCCCAGATGGTGGCCTCGATGGGACTGGAGAGTTTCGACGAGTTGACGCCGTCGATGCTCAACCGTCGCATCGACTGCGCGCACAACCGCACCTACGCCGAGATCTACGAGTGGCTGATGCCGGGGGAACTGCTCGAGAGCCCGCCGGAAGCCTGGCTGTCCGACTGGATCGAGGCATCCGCCGAGGAGTTCGTCTAGTACGCGTACACGGCCGCGGCACCGTCGGCGGTGAAATCGTCGCGGGCGAACACCACTGCACCCAGGGCCACCGCAAGCCAGACGCCCACCGCCAGTGCCGCGGCATGGTCCACCGTCACCCGCACGCGGCCCAATCGGGTCACGAGCCCTGAGGCCACCAAAACTGTGCCTTTTGACAGCCCGGCGGGCGAATCCTCAACGAGATCGACCCGATTCCGGATTCCGCCGGTGCGGCCTCCGCGGCGGGCTTGACGGTGTCGACACAGACCAGTGCCGACGCGCCGGGGAACCCGGCAACACAGATTCGGACCGGTCAGCCGGACCTCCGACCGGTTTGGGGGCTGACCGCCGACGCTGGTGCCGCCGGCAGAGACACGGTGAAGGTCGCCCCCTGCCCCAGAGTCGAGGTGACCCTGATGTCGCCGCCGTGTGTCTGGACGATCTCGCGAACCAGTGACAGCCCGATACCGTAGGAGGGGCGCCCCGCCGTGGTGGTGTGTCCCTCGCCGCGGGAGAACCTGTCGAACACGTGCGGCAGCACAGCCTTGTCGATCCCCTCTCCGTCATCGGCCACCGCTGCGATCACCTGCTGACCATCACGCCATACACGTAAATCGACGGTGCCATCGGCGTTTTGGTGATTGAGCGCGTTGTCGACCAACGCTGTCAGCGCACGTTCGAGGGAGACTTCGGAGCCCAGCACATCCAGGCTCCCCGGGTTGTTGCCAGCGTTGCCTTCGCAGTTGATCACCACACCGATCGACTCGGCGTAGTCCGTCATGCGCACACATACCGAGTGCGCCACCGCGGAGAGATCGACTCTCGTCATCTCAGAGCCGACCTCCGACATCGAAGCTGAGGCAAGCAGCCCGTCGACGATCTCCGCGAGCACCCGGGTGTCGGCAACCAAAGCGTCGGCGTCCGTGGCCGCGGCGGTGAGGTTTCCAGAGTCGATCCGCTGGGCGAGCACTTGCGCTCTGGTGTGCAGAACGGTCAACGGCGCCCGTAACTCATGGGAGGCATCGGCAACGAAGCGCCTTTGCCGAGCCAGCGCCTGCGCCAGGGGGCGCACTGACCGACTCGCGACGAAGGCGACGACGGCGGCGGCTCCGAGGATCCCGACCAATGCGGCGAAACCGAGTGCCACCCAGAGCCGCTGCTGGTCCGCCCGAATCGGAGCCATGTCAATCAGCGCCACCACCCGCTCTTTTGGGCGGTCCACTACAAGGGCTCGGTAAGTGCGTTGGCCGCTGCTGATCTCGGTGAAACCGGGGGGCCCGGACAGCAGCGGCAGTCCGGCCCCTCCGCGACGAGATGTGGAGACTTCGCCGTCGGCGTTGCGCATCACCAACTCCATTCCCAGTGGCGGGTCGTGGGCGTCGTCGGCATACTCTGCGACATGAGTCAACTGGTCTTCGGTCTGGCGATTCTGCGCGCGCAGGTCGACCACGGCGAGCACTGAGCCGACCAACACCAACAGAAGCGCCAGCGCCGCCGACGCCTGCAGCGCCGCGGTGCGCCCGGCCCGCCTCACCAAGCTGAAATCAGCGGCGGGTATGGATGTTGCGTTCATTCCAGGCCGAATCGGTAGCCCGAGCCGCGTACGGTGCGGATCACTTTCTTTCCGAGTTTCCGCCGCAGATAGTGGACATAGAGGTCGATCGTTCCATCGGAGTCGGCACCGATGAATACGGTGTCGAGCAGGCGCGCCCGGCTGAAGATCCGCCTTGGGGCCGCCATCAAGGTGGCCAGGAATGAGGCCTCCCGTTCGGACAGCTGAACCTCCTCGCCGTCGGGTGTCGCGCCGCTGACCGCGCGGGTCAACAGGTCAAGGTGCAGCCCGCCAGCCTGGACGGTGGTGGCGGCGTCGGTGCGCCGCAGCAGCGCCCGCACCCGAGCCAGCAACTCGGGGACTTCGAAGGGCTTGACCAGATAGTCCTGTGCGCCGGCGTCAAGGCCCTCGACCCGGTTCTGCACCGATCCCCGGGCAGTCAAGATCAAGGCAGGCGTGGTCACTCCACGCGACCGAAGCAGCGCTACCAGGTCGGCGCCATCCATGACAGGCAGGCCCCGGTCGACGACCATCGCATCATAGTTGCCGGTCAGGCCCCGGTGCAGACCCTGCTGTCCGTCGAAGGCGGTGTCAACCCGATAGCCCTCCGCGGTGAACAGTTCGTGAAGCATGGAGCTCAGCGCGCGGTCGTCCTCGACGAGGAGTACCGAACTCGGCAACCCGCTCGTGGTCATGCTCCGAGGGTGCCACGAGAAATCTTTCAACATCCAAAGAAACCCCATGCACAGTGTGCTTCGTAGGTACAAAACCACCAAGAAAGCTGAGATCATGGGAAACAACGTTTGGATTCGACCCCTTGCAAATTCAAGCGCAGCGCTCGTCAGCATCGGGGCTCTAGTCATCGCTGCACCGATTGACCTCACGCGCACCAGCCTCGCCAGAGCAGCGACATCGCCGGCGTACGAGCTGGTCTCCTATGACGATCGCTACGACAACGACGACAACGACGACGACGACGGCGGCGATCGCCACGACGACGACAATGACGATGACAATGACGACGACCGCTACGACGACGACCACGTCAACGGCACCCACGTCGACTACGACCACGTCAACGACACCGACACCGACACCGAGGGCACCCACGTCGAAGGCACCCACACCGAGGAAACCCACGTCGAAGGCACCCACACCGAGGAAACCCACGTCGAAGGCACCCACACCGAGG
>CAZRFC010000043.1:12900-16661 GCA_964598975.1 uncultured Mycobacterium sp.
CGAAGGCACCCACACCGAGGAAACCCACGTCGAAGGCACCCACACCGAGGGCACCCACGTCGAAGGCACCCACGTCGAAGGCACCGACACCGACGACGCGGCAAACCACATCGAGGAAACCCACGTCCAGGGAACCAGCCCCGTCAGCAGCAGCACCCACACCGAAAGCAGCAGCGCCAACGAAATCAGCGCTAGCCAATCTAAGGTCTCGGCGCTGCCCCGCCTGAAGTGGAGGAAGCGCAACACCGCACCAGCCCCCGCGCCAGTTTCGGTCACCGTTGCGCAGTCACCGGCTGCCGCGCCCACGTCGGCGAAGAACGACCGGGCCAGTTCCCGCAAGGAGTTGCGTAAGGCACGTTGGGCGGCAAAGCGTGCAGCGCGCAACGGCGGTAGCACAAGCTAAGAACTGAGGGCCATCGCTTCAATCCAACCCAATGGCTCCTGACCTAACTCCTCAGGAATCATTGGGTTGGTTCTTGTGTCGGAGTTGGATATGAAGAATGGTCTGGGCGCAGGCCCATCCGCGTAGTACGGGCCAGCGCCGCACCCGGACAGAAGTGACTGGCGCCGGGAAAAGGCGAGGTGCCTGCTCCGGTGTCTCCGGCAGGATCCGGCCGGGGGCGAACACCTACCTGAACAACTGATCGTCGACGTCCTTCCTCCGGGTGCCGGCTGGCCCGAGGTAGGGACGCTTGCTAGGTAGGTAAGCCGTCGGCGTCGTCGGGATCGTCGTCGGGCACGTCGTGCCGGGTCTTGAGCCGGTACATCACCAGATCCGGCGGCACTCCGGCCTGGCGGGGGCCGAAAACCTGCCGCCGCACCCGCTTGACCGTCACCCCAAGCGATTCCAGTTCGGTGGCCGGGATCTCCGCCAGGGTTCCCTCGGAGATGATGAGCTCCCCCCGGGTGGCACGGTCCATCACCCGGGCCGCGATGTTGACGTCGACGCCGAGCCAGTCGCCGCCGAGCCGCTGCGGCCTGCCCGTGTGGATACCTGCCCGCATGCGCGGCGTATAACCCTCCACCTCAACGGTTTTCACCGCTTCACGGGCTGCCATTGTCGCCCGCACCGCGGTGAAGGGATCGGTGAACACCACCATCGCCCCGTCACCCATCCGCTTGACGATGTGACCGCCGGCGTCCAGCATGGGCGGCTCCGCCACCTGAGCGACCCGACGCAGCAGGCGCAGGGTGGCCTCGTCACCGGCCTGCAGCGCCCAGGCCGAGAAGCCGACCAGATCGGTGAAGACGATGGTGACCTCGCCGTCTGCGGGGCGCCCGGAGACCCGCTCGGTGAGGGCCTGCCATACCTGAAGGGTGGCCAGGCTGACCTCCCGCGTCACGGCTTCCCGGTCGGGCATCAGTCGGTCGGCGGCGCGAGCAGCGGCCTGTGGTCCGCCGTCACCGGCCATCGACAACGGGTCACCGAAGTCGGGGTCGCCGGGCAGGATCTTGCGGGCCCGCCGGATGGCGGCCACGACGCCGGGGTTGCGATTGGTTTTCCGCAGCCAGGCCGCGGGACTGCGGGCCGGCGGTTGTTCGACGATGCCGTCCGCACCGGACTGATCGCCGGCGGGCTCGGAATCCACCGGGTCAGCCTAAGTCAACCGGCGCTGCGCCCGCGCGCTCTGGTAGAGGCAGACAGCAGCGGCCACGGCCACATTCAGACTGTCGATACCGTCCGACATCGGAATCACGACGCGGCGGTCGGCGAGGGCGAGGATCTGCTCGGGGAGTCCGTGCGCCTCGGAGCCGAAAACCCATGCGGTGCGAGCGCTCAGCAGGCCGTCGGCATCATCGAGGTTCAGATCGCCGTCCAATGCCGTGGCGAACACCTGCAGGCCGCCGTCGCGAAGCGCGTCGATCACCCGTGCGGTGTCGGATTCGACCGCAATGGGGACGGCGAAGATGCTGCCCGCCGAGGACCGCACACATTTCCCGTTGAAGGGGTCCACCGTGTCGCCGGTGAACAGCACCGCCGCCGCCCCCATCGCGTGGGCAAGCCTGATCAGCGTGCCGGCGTTACCCGGATCGGAGATGTCAGACGCGACGACGACCAGCGCCGGGTTCGAGGCAAGGACGTCGCGCAACCCGGCGCGGGGAAGCCGGCAGACGGCGACCAGGCCGGCCGGTGTGACCGTTTCCGACAGCGCCTTCATGGCCCGGTCGGTGACCACCGTGACCGGAACCCCCTGCAGCACGGCGTCGTGCCGACGCACTGCGGCTTCGGTGGCGAAAACCCGCTCGACAAAGCCCTGCCGGGCGGCCGCTTCGACCAGGTTGGACCCCTCGGCGAGGAATCGCCCGGCGGCCGCCCGCTCGGAGCGCCGCTGAAGCTTGACCGCTTCGGTGACCGTGGAGGACCGCTCAGAGAGCGGACCCGTCACGCAGCCTCACCGGACGGGGCGTTCACATCCTCGGGCAGAGCGGCCTTGGCGACCTCCACCAGGGCGGCGAACGCGGCCGGATCGCTCACCGCGATCTCGGCAAGGTTCTTGCGGTCGACCTCGACACCGGCGGCCTTCAAACCCTGGATCAGGCGGTTATAGGTGATGTCGTTGGCACGCGCCGCGGCGTTGATCCGGGAGATCCACAGCTTGCGGAACTCACCCTTGCGGGCCCGCCGGTCGCGGTACGCATAGGTCAGTGAATGAAGTTGCTGCTCTTTGGCTTTGCGATAAAGCCGGGACCGCTGGCCACGGTAACCCTTGGACGCCTTAAGGACGGTGCGCCGCTTCTTCTGAGCGTTGAGTGCGCGTTTGACGCGAGCCATGGGTGTTCCTCTTCTCGTTCGGTTCGGAAAGTTCGGATGCCGCCATCCCCTGACTCGATGCGGGGTGGTCGGGCGGGATCGGCGTTAGCCGTTGAGCATCTTGTTGACGCGCTTGGTGTCGTTCTCGGACACCACGGTCCGGCCGTCGAGGCGGCGGGTCCGCTTGGAGGCCTTGTGCTCCAGCAGGTGGCGGCGGTTCGCCTTCTGCCGCACGATCTTTCCGGTACCGGTCAGACGGAACCGCTTGCTGGCTCCGCTGTGGGTTTTCGCCTTGGGCATGGTGTCCTCAGTTCTTCTGTGTTGGTGATCAGTGCTATTCGGTTGCGGCGTTCGCGTCCGGGGTGGTGCCCGCCTCCTGAGCCGACGCCGCAGGCTGAGCCGTCGGTGCCGGGCCGGCTCCCGCCTGCTCGGCTGCTCTGGCGCGGGTCTTCGCGCCGCGGTGCGGTGCCAGCACCATCGTCATGTTGCGGCCGTCCTGCTTGGCGGACGTCTCGATGAAGCCGTATTCGGCGACGTCGGCGCCCAGGCGTTGCAGGAGCCGGAAACCCAGTTCGGGCCGCGACTGCTCACGTCCGCGGAACATGATCGTCACCTTGACCTTCGACCCTGCCTCCAGGAAGCGGATCACGTGACCCTTCTTGGTCTCGTAATCGTGCGGGTCGATCTTGGGACGGAGCTTCTGTTCCTTGACGACGGTCTGCTGCTGGTTCTTGCGAGACTCGCGTGCCTTCTGGGCCGTCTCGTACTTGAACTTGCCGTAGTCCATGATCTTGCACACCGGCGGCTTGGCGTCCGGGGCAACTTCGACGAGGTCGAGATCGGCATCCGCGGCGACGCGGAGTGCATCTTCGATGCGCACGATGCCTACCTGCTCACCGCCCGGTCCGATCAGGCGGACTTCAGGTACGCGAATGCGCTCGTTGACGCGGGTCTCAGTGCTGATGGGGCCTCCCTGGATAGTTCCTGCTGTCCGTGCAGAACCCCATCC
>CAZRFC010000044.1:0-436 GCA_964598975.1 uncultured Mycobacterium sp.
ACTGGAGCGGCGACGCCCACGCCGGCGAGGCGGCCAGACGGTGGATGGCATCCCCGTCAGCGATGGCGGCGAACCGCTGCACGATGTCACCCTCACCAGCATTTCGTCAGCCGAGGACACGGCGCTGAACGTCCTGCGCGATGTGCTGCGCAAGACGGGGATGCACGCCCGTTTCACCCGCGCCGATGGCGTCCGCGTCCGGCCCGACCCGCTGCACCCCTGGGGGGCCATCACCGGCGACGAGGAAGAGGTGGATTTCACCTTCGCCGCCCGGCACGGCACGTTCATGGAAGTGCGGCGCGGCGAAACGGCCACCATCTCCCGCGCCATCGTCCGCTACAAACTGTCGGGCAGCAACGAGGTGGGGGCTGCCGCCTACCCGCTGGCCCCCGCCGAATACCCCCACCCCCCAACCAACACCACCCACCCCAACCAG
>CAZRFC010000044.1:446-3095 GCA_964598975.1 uncultured Mycobacterium sp.
CCGTTCCCGCCCACCCCTTCACCCTGCCCGACGTACTCACGCTGCCCAACGCGGAGACGGCACAGTACCTGGCCGAGATGCACTACCGCCGCCTGGCTGCGCCGGTGGAGATGGCGCTGCGCCTGCCCTTCCTGGCCACCGACTGGCTGCACCCGCTGGCCCGCGTCGTCAGCGAGTGGAGTTGGGATAACCACCCCAACGACCCGCTGCGCAGGTATTTCTATGTCATCACCTCGCTGGACGTACACAAGGAAGGCGAGTTCCCGGATGAAACACCCGTGACCATGCTGACGCTGCGGCGTCTGAAGCCGTCGCCATGACGATAGACGCCGAAACGATGATGCTGGGCGCGCAACTGCGCACCGTGCTGCGCGGCGGCCTGCTGGCCGAACCCGACGTGCGGCTGGGCATCGTCGCCAACCGCTACCCCGACGCCGAAGGCAACGTCGTCTCCTACGATGTGTCCGTCATCGGTCACGACGGCACGCAGGTCGAGTCGGTCAATATCCCCGGCGGCTCCGCCAGTTACGGCATCGGCCAGGCTGTCCAGTTGGAGCGCGTCGGCGGGTCAGCGCTGGGCTACTACCGGCTGGCCGAACGCATCGGGCCGTATGGCACGGAAACCCCCGCCCTCATCGGCGGCACCACCACCTTCACCCCCACCCTCATAACCGGTCTGGGCTTCCACATTCCAAAGGGCGACGGCTGCATCATCGTCGGCGGGACGCTGGTGCGCGACCCCAACCCCCGCGTCACCGGCACGCGGGTACGCATCTGTGCAAATGGCATCAAGGGACTCACTGACAATGGCAACGGCGACCGCATGGCCTTCATGCTCGCCACCGAAGACCACACCACGTTCGAGAACGACCAGCCGGTCAGCATCGGCGCGGGCGACGCGCAACTGGGCTACCGCGACACGGGGCATCTGTACGTGGATTCGGCGGGCGGCTCCTTCGCGTGGCGCGTCGGCACGCAGACGCTGTGGCAGTCGCAGATGGTGGGCGACCTGCCCTACACGCAGATGGCGGGCCTCCTGCGCCTGTCCGACACCTACGTCGGCGAAGGCATCGAGATGGGCAAAGACCATCGCGACGCCTACATCATCCAGTTGCTGAACAAGTATGGCATCCCGCTGATTCTGATGCGCGCCGGGTTCGATGACGACCCGAACCGCGCCTACATACGCTTCGGGCCGCCGCCGCCGCACCCGAACATTGAAATCTCGTCGTATCCCGACGGCACGCCGTACATCATCATGGACGGCGCGGCGCTGCGCCCGTCGTCGGTGACATACAACAGCCTGAATATCCTGCAAATCAGCGACATTTCCGGCAACATGGGCGTGTTGCAGGCGGGGCGGGCCGAGTTCTTGCAGCCGGGCACGTCATTCGTGCACTGGCTGGACTTGGGCAACGCGACGGGCATTGTGCTGGGCTACGACGACCAGACGCAGACGGGCCGCGTGCTGGGGCTGGATGGCGGCGTTATCCAGACGGAGATGGACGGCACGGGGCGGATATTGGCAGGCGCGGGCAATGTGGTGCTGGATGCGGCGGGCATCACGCTCTACACTGACGACGGGACAGACCAATTCATGCATTGGTACAGTGAAACAGAGGAACGCGACATTGCCCGCGAATATGTCTATGTCAACTCTGGCACATCCACGATGTATCACATCCTCGATACGTTGGAACCCGCTGGCCATGACTCGCTGATGCGGTTCCATACCGGAGTCAGAGATACCTATATTGAGATTTTTGGCCGCTTTTCCAGTTATTCGAAGATTACCTTGTATGCGCAGAACTCCAGCGGCTACTATTGTGTGATTCCCAATGGCACGCTGCTGGTCGGTCTGTTCCCGGAACCGTTTCCCGCTGATACGGTCACGGCATATATCCGTCCTACTGCTGCGGCTAACGCTGGGTTGGTCATCCGACAACATGATAGCGCGCAGACAGGCGCGTTGCAGCGGTGGGAAAACAATGATGGGACAATCGTGTTTGGCGGGATTTCTGCCAACGGCGCGCTGACGACCAAGCCCCAAGACGCGATTACCAACACCCATAGCGTTGTGGCGACATGGGGGCATAACACCTCTGGCACCGCCGCCGCGTCCTTCGCGCTGCGCCACCTGTACCAGTTGGAATCATCCACCACCGCCGACCAGGATGCCGCCGCCTTCGACGTGCTGTGGACAACCGCGACCCACGCCAGCCGCACGGCGGCCATGCGCTGGCTGCTGGTGAACAACGCGGGCGCGCTGGCCGAGTATATGCGCCTTGCGCCGTCGCTGCTCACAGTGACGCCGGAGTCCATGTTCCGCAACCACCTGACGCTGGACGACGACAGTGGGGCCAGCCCCGAACTGAAGTGGGTGGCCGAGGACGGCTCCACCGTGCGCGCATGGAAGGACAATGGCGGCGATTTCAAGTTCGCCAGCAATGCGGGCGGCATTGATTTCAGTGGCATCAACGGCAGTTTTGCTATCGGTTCGAAGAACTTCTCGATGGGTCGTGACCTGACTCTGGCGGGCGGCCATGACCTGCACATTTATTTCGATGCGTCGTCGGGCGCGGACGGCACGATTACGATGGCGTCAACGGGGATGTCATTCACCACGTCGGGCGGGGACATTACGTTCAA
>CAZRFC010000044.1:3105-16609 GCA_964598975.1 uncultured Mycobacterium sp.
CCCCAACGGCAACGTCGGCGTTGGTTCTGGCGGCGCGGTCAGCGGCATGAAACTGGCCGTCCACGCGGGCGGCACGGCGGCATTGAACCTTGCGGGAACCAGCGGCACGATTACCAGCGGTATCCGCTTCGCGACGGATGTTGACCTGTATCGCAGCGCGGCGAATGTGCTGACGACGCCCGACAACTTCTTCATCAACGACGACGCCAACGCCATGATGACTCAGGGCATCACCATCAACCAGGGGGGCAACGACGACGAGATACTGGCGTTCAAGTCCTCTGACGTGGCGCACGGCGTCACCGACATTGCCGAGACGGACACCTACGCCAAGTTCCTGAAGGGTAGCGGGTCAGCGGGCGGGCTGCTGCTGCGCGGGTTTGTGGAAACCGGCGTCTCGCAGGCGTTGCACTTTGATGGCATCGTCACCGATGGCAACACCGCCAAGAGTACGGCGGCGCTGGGGCCGGTGGTTATCTCTGGCCGCAAGAAGTCGGGAACGGGTACGGCGGCAATGGGGGCCAACGAGAATCTGCTGGTGGTACGCGACGCGACCAGCACCCGTTTCCTTGTAGACGCAGAGGGCGATGTGCATTATGACGCCACCACCAACGCCAGTGCGTGGGACGCATGGGATGACGTGCAACTGGTACGCACGCTGGAACACACCATCGCGCCTGAGCAGTTGGTTCGCAACCAGTTTGACGCAATGCTCAAATACAACCGCACCCATCTCATTGAGGCGGGCATCCTGAGCGATGGTGGGTTCGTGAACCTGACGCAACTGCAACGGCTCCATTCGGGCGCAATCTGGCAGATGCACACGCAGATGATGGAGTTGCGGCAGGAGATTGCCGCGTTGAGAGAAAGGCTAAACTGAGATGGCAAACCGTGAGCAATTGGTATCCCACGTGCGGCAAGAGGCGACCTCGTTCATGCGCGAGTTCAGCGTCATGCAGCGCATCATCGACGTGTGGAACGTGCTGGATTACTCGACGGGCCTGACGCAGGAAGACCTGGGCGCACGCAACCAAGACATCACGCCGACTGACTTGGCGAACTTGGTGAGCGCGCTCACGGCCATCAACACCACGCTGAACGCCAGCAGCAACGCGGCAAGGAAGGCGTTCTACAAGGTGATGACGCAGGTTGACCCGTGATGAACAGCAAGCAACTGACCCGCTACCGCCTCAACCCCGACGGCACGCCGACGGCGGAGACGCGCATCTTCGTCACCGACACGCTGCTGCGCTGGCAGGGCCGGATGGTCGGCATGACGCTGCGCGGCTGGGACAGGTCGGCAAAGGCCGCGCCCGACGCCTACAACACCGCGCAGGAGATTCGGCGCTTCGCGGAGGTGTTGACGCAGGCCAACGCCCTGCACGCGGGGGCCGTGCTGACCGCCACCCAGCGCGCAGACATCGAACAACTGGCGGCCCGCTGCGGCAAGGTGGCGAAAGAAATCGGCGCAAAGTGGCCGGAGTATTGGAGCGAAGGATAAAAATGACAGACACAAAACTGGCGCTCTCATTCCCTGATAACACGCCGCTGGAGTTCATCAGCATCAACAACGGCATCGAGGTCTGGGTACGATTGATGCCCGACGGGACAATCGAATTCGGCCCCGACTACAACCCCACCGAGACAACCCGCATTTTCTGGGAACACCTGGCAGCAACCAATCCGCTGCGTAAGCAGGTGGAAGAGTTACAGGCCGAGGTCTTGCGGCTTGCGGCGGCTCTGCAACAGAAGGAGTGATGATGCGACGAAACCTGTCCGTTCTGCTGCTGGTCTGCGCGCTGGCGTTCATCGTCCAGCCACCGCCCGCGCCGCGCACCGAGGCGGCGATTGGGCCGCCGCCGCAATGCCCCGCGCAGGGCATCGTCGGCCCCTTCGATGCCGACCACCTGTTCCCGCGCGTCGCGACCGGCTTCTACGCACAGTCAGCGGCAGCCTACACGCTGGCCGTACTGACGCAGATCGCCAAGTTCGACCTCGCCCTGCTGCCCATGGACAGGACGGAAGGCGGCTGGGCTCCCAACGGCGCGCGGGTAACGACATGGCTGCAAGCCCAGAACAGCGGCCAGAAGCAGATTGCCATCGCCCGCGGCTCCGATGTGTGGTACAACCCCACGGCCAGCGCGCTGTTGTCGCAGGAGATCATCCGGCGTATCCTGTCGCCCAGCGTGGGCGACCAACTGCTGTGGGAGCGGTTCCCCAGCGCGGGCGACCCGCGCAGTTATGACGGCTATCACAAGTGGGTCAACCTCACCGACGAGGAGACGCACCTCTGGAACAGCCAGCGGTTCGACCAGTGGTATGGCGACTTTCTGCGGCAGTTCGTCTGGAACTCGCAGGCCGCGTGGGACGGCATTTTGCTGACGCAGGTTCCCACCTGGCCCTACCGCCTGCTGAACCTGGGCGCGGGCAACGTGACCGGCAATGTGGACATTGACGGCGACGGCGTGGCCGACTGGGGCCTGCTGGCCCGCGCCGACATCAACGACGACAACACGCCCGACCACCTGGGCCTCGGTTACAGCGGCGTCGCGGAGAAACTGCGCGATGGCGTCATTGCCTATCTGGCCGAGGTGGCGCCCACCGTGATGAACCAGGGCGGCGTCGTGATGGGCGACGGCGTGTGGGAGCCGCAGTTGATCATGGTGGATGCCACCGGCAACTACCCCGCCGCGTCGCCGTCGTTCAACTACTCGCCCTACAAGGGCGACCTGAACGGCGCGTACATCAGCAAGTTTCTCTACGGCGCGTCGTATCTGGACGGCATGGGCTTCTGGGGCCGCCTGACGCCCAACGCCACGCTGCGCTGGGATATGCAGATGCGGGCCATCAGCGACTGGTTCAACTCCACTTACTACACCCACCAGCGCAACCCGCTGCTGGTGGTGCAGGCCAACAACCTGCTGACGCTGCCGCCGTCGGAAGATACTTTCTGGCCGGGGCGCATCACCACCCGCGACCAGGCGTTCCGGCTGCAATTCGGCAGCGCGCTCCTCACCGACGCCTACTTCTACTGGCAGGAGGGCAGCCCGAACACCGTCCACTGGTGGGATTGGTACGCGGTGGACACGGGCGGCAACGGCATCCGCAGTTTCGAGCCGCTGGCGTTCACCACCTCGCAGATGGGCTATCTGGGTTGCCCGCAAGGCGACGCGAAGGCGTACCTGGGCGCGCTGGGGTCGGCGACGCTGACACTGGCCGACGCCATCAGCAACCCGCCGTCGGCCAAATACCTGCACGACTACCTATGGCGGCGCGACTTCGAGCATGGCGTCGTGCTGGTGAACCCGTCGGCCACGGCGCGCACGGCCAACGATTTCGGCTTTGGCGACTACCAGCGCATCAACTCCATCGCGCCAGCGTCGGACGGCGCGAAGGTCTATGGCAGCATCACCGTGCCGCCGTATGACGCGGTGGTGTTGCTGAAGGTAGCCGACTTTGGCGGCGGCACCCGCACGCCGCTGGCGACGAACACGCCCGCCCCCACCTGGACGGCGACGGCGACGCCCACGCGCACCCCCACCCGCACGCCAGCGGGCATCAGCACCAGCACGCCCACGCGCACCCCCACCCGCACGCCCACCGGCACGGCGACACCCGCCTATGGCCCCGTCCTCATGGGCTGGGGCACGGGGGCCGACCAGACGGCGGCGATGGATGCCATGCTGGACAGCCGCAGCAACCGCTTCGCATGGTATCTGCTGGAACCGGACTCCGACAAGCAGACCGTTGCCAACTACCGCTGGACGGATGTCAACAACTACCTCGACGGCTGCCTCGCGGCGGGCAAGGACTGCGCCGTCGGCATCATGTGGAAGGGCCTCTATGTATCGGGCGGCAACTCCGGCTGCTCTGTCCCCAACTCGGCCCTGCCGCGCACCGACACCGGCTGCTATGACGGCGTGCCGGGCTGGGTGCTGGCCCCCGCCTACGACCCCATCATCCACTCGTCCGGCGACGGCCACCCGATGATCAACTACGACAACAGCAACGTCCGCGTCAAGATGCGGGAGTTGATCCAGGCGTTTGTCGCCAACATCAAGGGCAACTACCCGTCCGACTTAGACAAGATTGCCATCCTCGTCTGCCTGGGGGTGGACTGCGAGAACGCGCCGGAGACGGAGACGCCCACCAAGACCGATTACACCAACAAGTGGGGTGGCACCCGCAACGCGCAGGACAGGTGGATCAACTTCACCAAATGGGTGATGAACCAGTGGGAGGAGGCGCTGAACGCGCAGGGCCTGCCCAGCATGACCCGCTACGTCGTCATCTCCGACCGCTTCCATGATGCGGTCTATGAGCGCCCGCAGGTGACGGCCCACGCGCTGACGCTGGGGCCGGAGTGGGGCTTCTGCTCCGCCGATGTCATCGTCGGGCTGGGGCCATCGTACCAGTCATATATCCCGGCAGGACAGCCCAATGCCGGGCAGGGGCGGCATTCCCAGACACAGGAGCATATCCTGACCGATCTGGTGGATGTGGAGGACATCTTGCGGCTGTACTGCGACGACCGGCCCTGCCTGGGCGAGCACGGCGACGCGGGCAGTTACGACGACAAATACTGGAAACACTGGTGGCGCGTCGCCTCGGCCCTGTGGCAGCGGGTAGATGGCTGGATGACGCGCCGCTCCTGGGCCATCACCGGCGGCATCGGCGTGCCCGCCAAGGCGTTCCTGAACGAATATGAGGGCAAAGACTGCGCCGACACACCGCGCGCGTGGGTCGCGATGCACGAGGACTACGCGCCGGCCAGCCCTGGCTACCGCGCCCGCAATTTCACTTTCTGCCTCGACCAGTTCGACAGTACCAGCGTGGACGGCAAGAACGGCGTCACTACCGCCGAATGGGATCAGCCCATCGCGACGGGTTACGGCATTGACGCGCTGAACCCCACCGACGACTATCGCGGCATGTTCACCCGCCGCACCGCCGATCCGGGCCGGGTCATGGCCATCCGCGCCATCCCGCAGGGCAACGGCCAGACGTACATCTCCGGCGGGCCGCACGCCGTCACCGTCACCGTCGTCTATATGGACGAGGGGACGGACACCATCTCGCTCTACTACTACAACGGCTCAGCCTTTGCCGAAGCCTGGACGGAGACGAAGGCCAACAGCCATACGTGGGTCACGAAGACGGCGCAGATTGCCGCCGCCTACTTCACCGGCTACACCCGCAGCCCGCAGGGGGCCGACCTGTACATTGACGACAACGCCGACGGCGACGAGTGGGTGCATTGGGTTTCGGTGGAGTATGTGGCGGTGGCTGGCCCGACGGCGACCCCCACCCGCACCCCCACCCCCACCACCGGCGCGGCGACGAACACGCCGACGCGCACGCCGACGACGGCCCCGACGAACACGCCCACCGCGACGCACACCCCGACCGCGACGCCCACCAGCATCCCCGCGGGCGGCTGGCAACTGGTCGTCACGCCCAACGCCGATGCGGCCATCAGCCTGTACCAGCCCAACAACCAGTTTGGCACATCGCCCAGCGGGTTCATCGAGTGGAACGGCGCGCCGCCGCTGGCCACGCCCCCCGCGGGCGGGCTGCCGTCGCTGGGAGCCTTCAGCGCGCGCTCCTTCCTGCTGCGTTTCGACAACCTGGCAAGCATCTGGCCCGCGGGCGCGGAACTGATGAGCGCGGAACTGATCCTCTACCAGAAGGCGGGCGGCTGGGCCGACGGCGTGAACAGCCAACTCTACCTGTCCGTCCACAAACTCAACCGCACTTTCAGCGAGCCGTTGGTGACGTGGTTCGAGGACGGCATCGCCAGCGAGTGGCAGGTACCCGGCGTGTTTGGCGCTGCCGACCTGGACACGGCCATCGTGGACACGCAGATCGTCAAGCCATACAGCAACGTCGGCAACTACATCGTCTGGGATGTGACGACGGCGGTGCAGGATTGGCTGGCCGACCCGTCCAGCAACAAGGGGCTGAAAGTGCAGGCCGAGCGGTGCAACGTCTTCGACCTGGGCGGCGGCCTGTTCGACCCGACCACCCGCCCCTGCTCCGGCCAGGTGTGGGTCACGCTCTCCACCAAAGAGGACGCGGGCGAGTGGCCGAAGTTCGGGCACTACGAGTACCGCCCGCGGCTGCGGCTGTCCTTCTTCACGCTGCCGACGCCGACCAGCACGCCGACGCCGACCAGCACCCCCACCGCGCCCGCGACGGCGACGAACACGCCCACGCCCGTCAACACGCCGACGGGCGCGGCGACGAACACGCCCACCTGGACGCCGACGCCCAGCGCGCCGACGAACACCCCCACCGCGACCAACACGCCGCTGCCGCGCCTGTACATCAACGAACTGTGCCCCTTCCCCGTCACGATGGACTACAACGGCGACGGCGAGGTGACGCGGGCCGACAAGGCGGTCGAAATCTTCAACGGGTACTCTACCGCGGTTGACCTGTCCGGCTACCGGCTGGGCTGGCGGCACGGCGCGACGACGGTGCAGTCGTTCTACATCGAGTCGGGCATCATTCCGGGGCGCGGGTATCTGACGCTGTACTACGCCCGCACCGCGCTGGACTTCCCGCCGACGGCAACGGCGACACCGACCCACACGCCGACCGCGACGCACACGCCGACGCGGACGCCGACCCACACGCCGACGGGGCTGGCGGCCACCAACACGCCGACGGCCATCCCGACCAAGACGCACACGCCGACGGTGACGGGCACACCGCCGACGGCCACACCGTCGTTCACCCCGACAACCGCAGCAACTGATACACCAACACCGGCGTTCACCAACACGCCGACGGCCACCGTTACCCCGACGTGGGTGCCAGCCCCCGTCTCCGTTTTCCTGCTGGACGCGAACGGCAACAGCGTGGCGGTGTTCACGTACAGCACCATCAGCGCGGACAGGTGTTTCGCGCGGATGCCCGACGGCTCGGCGACGGTTCGCGAAGAACGCTGGCCCAGTCTGGGGATGCCCAACCACATCTGGCAGTTGACGCCGACACCGACGGCCTCACCGTGAAAGGAGACATGATATGTTCAACATGCAGGACGTGAAAGAGTACATGCGCTGGGCCGACCGCGCCATTGCCGACATCGCCCGCGAACTGGATATGGACGCTGACGCCGTGCGCGCGGTGGTGGAGCAGTGGGAAGCCCAGCGGCGCAATAAAGAGGAGCGGGATAACCCGCTGGCGATGCGGATGCAGTGTACCACCAGCGAGCCCGCCATTGCCATCGGGCCGCCGCCGTCGCACCCGAACATTGAAATCTCGTCGTATTCCGGCGAGTCACCGTTCACCTTGCAGGTGACGACGCAGCCATAAGGAGACACGATGCCAAAGTCACTCAACGACCTGAAAGCGAAGCACTCTGACCTGACCCGCCGCCTGGAAACGGACGCGGCGGAGGAGCAGCGCATCCGCGCGGACTTGCAGGAGAAACAGGCGAAGTTGCAGCAACAGGCCAACTCGGACAGCCAGATGGCCGAGGCGCTGTTGCGGCCCATCCTGCAACGGCGCGAGCGGGACAGCCGCGAGCGCACCAAACTGGAAGGGCAGATCGAGTTGCTTGAACAGGCCGAGAGCGAAAAGGCCGCGCTGGAACGGGCGCAGGTCGCAGAGAAGGAGGCTGGCGCATGACGGCACAGGAGTTGCTCTGGCTGCTGCGGGATGTGAAGTTTATCGAAGCGGCGCTGGGTTGGCTGCTGTCCAACGTGCTGGAAGATTGGGCATGGTATCAGCGGAAGCCCAAGGCCAGCAAGATGTTGTGGGTCAGCGCCTTCACGCTGGCGATTGGTCTGCTGTCAACGGGTGTCTACTACTACCTGTTTGGCGGTGAGATGCCGATGCGTGACGCCATCGCCAATCTGCTCTATGCGTGGGGTGTGTCGCTGGTGGGCAACCAGTCGCGGCACGCGCAACGGCAAAAGGCGCTGGGCAAGTGAGAGCCGCCGCCCGCCGCCTGTTCCATCTGGTACGCTACACCAGCCCCGACCTGATCCAACTGTCGTGCGCGGCGGTGACGCTGTGCTGGGGGCTGTATCTGGCGCTGCCTTTCACGTCATGGGGCTACAGCATCATCTACCGGCCCCTATTGCGCATCATGCCGGAGGGCGCGTGGGGCGCGCTGTTCCTGCTGGCCGGCGCGCTGCACACGCTGGCCGTGCTGGCGGAACGCTATCACTGGCGGCGCTGGTTCAGTTTCGTCGGCCTGATGCAGTGGAGCGTGCTGGCCGCGCTGTTCTTCATGGGGCAGCCCGCAGCGACGGCGACGGTCATGTACGGCGCGGCGGCGCTGGCGCATGGCTGGGTGTTTATCCGGGTGGGGTTGTTGCATGGCAACGGCCATGAGCACCGGCGGGGGCCAGCGGAGCGGGATGAATGATGAAATGAGAGCGGCATTGGTCGCGGTCATCACCAGCGGCGGGCTGTTCAAGGCGCTGGACTGGTGGGCGCAGCGGCGCAAAGAGCGTAGCGGCGCGAAACTGGCGCACGATGAGCAGGTGTGGTTGCGGGCGCAGGCGATGATGGACAGGCAGGAGAAGCGCATCACGGAACAGGATGCCCGCCTGTTGGCGCAGTCCGCCGAGATTGCCGAACTGCGCCGCGCGCTGGCGCAGATGGAACGCGAACGCGAGGCGGAGCAGGAAGCCCGCGACCGCGAACGGCAGGAGTGGGCCGCGTCGGCGGCGGCGTTCCGCCAGCGCATCGTCGAGCTGGAGCGCGCGATTGCCGACTTGCAGCGCAAGGCGTGACAGGTGGCAACGGGCCGCTGATGGTTGTACAACATCTAGACAGGAGACGCGATTGAGCAGCAGGTTGAGTGTCCATTGGCAGCGGACGCACCCCGACAACGGGCGCGACGGGGCCATCTTCGCCCGCTGGCGACCGCGCAGCGTCAAGATTATTACGTCGGACGAGACGTTGCACGGCATCGAGGTCGTGCCGCAGGAGAGCCTCGTCGTCGCGCGGCACCACCCGCTGTCAGAGAACTGGGAGCAGCGGGGCATCCGCGACGCGGCCCATGCCGCGGAGATGGGGCGCGGCCATGCCGATGTGTGCCGCCGCATTGCCGACTGGATACGGGCCGCTGACCCGGCGCGCGATTTGCGGCGCGTGGTGTTTACCGGCTTGAATGAGCCGCACGTCTGGAGCAACGAGCCGCCCGACCTGACCGCGCGCTACTACGCTGTCTTCGCGCGACGGCTGCACGAGCATGGCCTCTGCGCGGGGCTGCTGAGCCTGTCGGTGGGCTGGCCCGCCAACACCGGCCCGGACACGCCGCCGGTGTGGGGGCCGTTCCAGGCCGCGCTGGACGCCTACGCGCCGGGCGATTACCTGTTCCTGCATGAATACTGGGATGAGCGCGGCGCGGGCCACAACTGGGGCTGGTGGGCCGGGCGTTACCGCCAGTGCCCGTGGCCCATCCCCCTCATCATCGGGGAATGCGGGCTGGACAAGTACGTCTCTGACCCCGACGTACCGGCAGACCGCCGCGGCTGGCGGGGCTGGCTGTCGCCACAGGACTACATGAACCAGTTGGCGTGGTATGACGCGCGGCTGCGGGAAGATAGCCGCGTCCACAGCGCGCAGATATTCAACTTCGATTTCTCCCACCCGTGGAGCAGTTTCAACATCCGCGAGGACGACATGCTCAACGTTTTCCTGCCGTATGTGGAGAGCCAGCATAACACGCCCGACCCTGCCCCGCCGCCGCCCGTCACCGCGTACCCGGCCTGGCTGCATGACATCGTGGACACGCTGCCCAAGCACCCGACGCTGCGCTACCAGCAGCGCAACACGCCCATCCGCTTCATCGCGATTCATCACACCGCCGGCGCAGTGTCGGGCGAGTGGTCAACGCCGGAGCGTATCGCACAAATGCACATCGAGGAGAAAGGCTGGCCGGGCATCGCCTACCACCTGTTCATCCGGCGCGACGGCACAACCTACCTGACGAACCGACTCGAAACGCACAGTTACCACGTCGCCAACAACAACCATCACGCCGTCGGCGTCTGCTTTGTGGGCGACATGACCAAAGTCGCACCCACAAAGGCGCAACTGGCATCCGGCCAGCGCGCGCTCGCATGGCTGTACGAACAACTGGGGCTGACGCCCGCCGCCGTCATGGGACACGGCGACTTTGCCGGTTCCGAGACGGCCTGCCCCGGCAGCGACTGGTGGCGGGAAATGCTGGCCGAGGATACGCCACCCACCGAGCCGTCACAGCCGCCATCGGTGGCCTCGATACGATGGAACGCGGAGCAGGCCGTCCGCGAAATCGAAGCCGCACAGGCGCAACTGGCCGCCGCCCGCCAACGCCTGCTGACGAACGTCATCGCGCCGCTGTACGCGCTGGAAGCCCAGCCGCCACCCACGACCACCTTCCTCCCCAACATCAACACCGGCTGACGCGCCAACCCGGTTGGCGCATCAACCCATTGACAAACCCCAAGCCCATGCTACACTAATACCAAACACCCAAAAGGAGCACACCCACACCATGCACCTGTCCGAATACGAAATCACCGAAATGCCCGCCAACCTTCTCCCCACAGCCCTCCTAACCTACCTCCACCTCGACATCACTAACCTCTCCGACGGCGACGCCCTCCTCAAAATCTTCAACTACCTCAAAAACAAAGGCCTCGCCGTCGCCATCACTACCGACGACCAACTCCTCCACGAATCCCCCCACCTCCGCCACACCACCGCCCAAATCCAAACCCTCGACTCCCCAGCCCTCTACCAAGCCACCGACCCCAACCCATCCCACGCCCTCGCCCGCGCCGCCCTCCTCTCCACCATCCCCATCACCACCAACAACAACACCTGGCGCTAGAGGAACACCACACCCCCACCATACCCCCGCCATACCGTCACCATACCCCACGCACACAACGACAACGACGCCAGCAACGACGCACAACACCAACACTGTGCCGCACAGGACGACGAGGGGGCCAAAATCTGTGGGGAGGTCTAATCCCCGCCCCGTCGCCGCCCTGCCCGCAAGGGGATACACCCCCTCTGCGCCATGCCACCGGCCCCACCATGCGCCCGGCGCTGGTCATGGCCCACGATGCCACCAGACGCACCACGGGGCGCTGTGACGGCCTCCGCGCGCGCGATGTGGGCATTATGACCTGCGCCGCGCCCGGCCCGCCGGTGGCTGTCGTGGCCGTTGTGGCCGGTTATCGGTGCAGATAGCACGCTGGCTGGCGTGAGGAGCAGGCGATAACCAGGCCGTAGGCGTCAAGTCAAGCGGTATAATAGTATGTTATACCGCTTGTTCGCTCTGGCGGGCCGCGCCGGGGCACTCTACATGGGGCAGGCCGCGCCGCGCGCCCCACGAGGCCACCAGACGCGCCACGGCGGTCACCGGCGGGCGTGCGAGGATACGCGGGCCGCGCCGCGCATGGCCGATGCGAATGACCTACGCCAGACGGCGGCCAGCGCATCGGCCCACGGGCCGTTCTGACGCCAGACGGTCACCGGCGGGCCGCGCACGGGCCAGAAAAATGACCGCGGTCATAATCCTGTAGGCGTGGCTGGGTGAGACTCCCCCGGCGCGTCATTGTACGCCTCGTGATCATGCGCGCTGTGCGCGTGGTCATGCGCGTGTTGGCGCTGGCGAGGACATGGCGCGTCATGGCGCGCGTGGTCAGCGTTGTGCGTGTGGCCCGGCGCGTGCATGGTTGGCGTTGGCGCGTCATGGTGGGCCGTGTTGTGCGTGTGATCGTGCTCTGCGTGATCGTGCTGGCCCGGCGCGCCATGGCGTGCAGGTGCGTGTTCGCTCTGGCGCATGGCCCGGCGCTGGCGCATCGTGCATATTAGTGAAATATTTATTCAATGTCGCACACCTTTTGAACGAACAGACGTTCTATTGACGTTTCACATATCTTGTGTTACAATGGGCATAGCAGTAAGGATCAAGAACGGAGGGTTACCACGATGGACAAGCGCAAGTTTCGCAGCATGAACATCTGCTATCAGGCCAACGGACGTATTGACGTGGCCATCTGGCGCGATGGTTATCGTTCCGTCTATAAGGGTATCAGCATGGCGCAATATGCGCGCATTGATACCCTGTTCCGGCGGGTGCAGAATCAGGATGTGTTATCAGGCCATAATCGCATCCGCTTTTATCCCTCATGGCGCGGTACTGTCGCCCATTTTGACAATTACGTTATCACGCGTTAACGCCTGCCACTGACGAGCGCGGGGGCGCGAAACGGGCCGTTTGTGGCCCGTCTGGCAGTCAATCTATCACGGAGGGTTACACGATGTATCACATTTACCGGGCCGGTGCTGTTGTGGCCAAGCGGCGCCAACTACAGGCCGCGATGGTTGTCGCGCAAGAGGAGGCGTATCGCGGAGCGCCATGCACTGGCATTTCTGTTGTCAACCGCCGTACCGGGCGCGTTCGCATTCATTACTGGGTTGACGCCACCGGCCTCAACTACTGGGAGGGTTAGCACGATGATTATCAAGCAGACCGCCGGGCGCAAGACGCGCCAGCAGATTGAAGCCGATTCGCGCATCGCGCGCCTCGTGCGCGATGCTGGAGCGAAGGAATCGGCCAGCGCCCTCGCCAAATACTACAGCGCCGCCGACCTGCGCACGGCACTGGCCGCGCTACGGCAAGGCGAAGAGGTGACGTTCGCTTGACGATTGCCTTGCGGGCCGCGCCTGGCGGCCCATAGGGGAGGCGTCAAGCCTTACACTGTTCGCGGAGGGTTACACGATGACGCGCGAGGAGCACAACCGCCAGTGGGGCAGCAATCGTCAGCCTGACGATATTGTCGTTACACTGTCAAGCCCGCTCTATGGTGAGCAGGCGCAGTATGACGAGCATTGTAGTCAATGCTGGCTCGGCCACCGTCACACTTGGAAGCAGCATGATAATAACCTGCGCAAGGCCGGGCCGCGCCAAGAGGTGGATTGGCACCGCCTCATGGCTTGGTAAATGTCGGCTGACTCACCCTGTTGCCCGCCGGCGCATATGGCGGGCAACGGGGTGCGCCAGAAGGCGCGCCTATCTTTCCTCACGGAGGGTTACACGATGGCAACACGCTGGACAAAGGACGAGCAGGCGCGGGCCCGCGCCGATCTGGACGCCGTGCCGCCGGGCGCGGTGGTCTATTCCATTCTGCGCAAGGCCGGGGCCACCGGCTGGCGCACGTATGATTTTTACGTGATCCGCGACAATGCGCCCGTGCGGATCACGTGGGCGCTGGCCGTGGCGCTGGGCTACGCATGGCGCGACGCTGACGCTGCCCTGCGCCTGCAAGGCTATGCCCGCGAGGTGGTCGGCCAGATGGCCCGCCTGGTGCACGGCGACGAGCGGGCCTTGCGCTGGGAGGAGATGTAAGTCATGAACGACATTCAGCGCGCCTACGTTCGGGCCCAGTATCACTTGCAACGGGCCCAAGCCGCCTATGCGCGGCTGGCCCGCGACACGGGCCACGAAGTACCGGACACCGACGACGAGGCGGCCATTGAA
>CAZRFC010000045.1:0-7142 GCA_964598975.1 uncultured Mycobacterium sp.
CGCCGCGTTCGAGTAGACTTCGATAAGAACTCGAATCTCTCGATACATCAATGATTTGTCGAAGGTGAAGTCGGAGTTCTCGATATCTATTGGATGGATGACTACTTGCGGAAATACCCTGTCCTTGTCGATGAATGCAGCAGTTACCGTCACGGAGTTGCTACTCGATAGACCCCAAGCAGAGATGCCGTTGATAAGGTCGTAAATTGTTTCGTAGACGGTTGCCCGTAAAGTGCTGTCAGTCAGCGTTACCATTGTCTTCCACCCGCTCCGGGGTCATATAGAGCGATAGAGTCGGCTTCGCGACTCACGCCACACGGCGGCAGCGGATGACTCGCACGACCAGGCCGTTGCCCAGGAACGCGCTATCGTCCACTTCCGTGATGAAATACGTGTCTCCCTGCCAGGTAATCCTGTCGGTCGGAGTCACGGTTGTGCTGTATTGCACGACGAAATCCACCTCGCCCTCTTGCAAGTCGCCGAAGGGTTGGTAGTTCAACCGGTTATCCACGTACATAAACGGCACGACGTCGATGCTCGACCCCGCCGAATACGTACCTGTCTGGTCGCCCCACTTGTCGTTTGACGGACTCGTGAGGGACGCGAGCAACGCGGTGCTCTTGATGGAACTGGTGAATATGCGATTGGCAATCCTCGACCGCAGATCGGATAGGGATACCATTATTCGTACAGCCTCGCGTCATAGTTCACGACGCGGAGGCGACCAACGACACTCTCCTGGAGGCGTTTGATTTCCTCATTGATGCGCGTCATATGGTTGTACACGTAATTGGTCGGGTCGCTGATGCTGATTGCGCCGACACTGATGCTGCCACCACCGGTCGTTCCGGAGTTGTTCGCGACAGACATAATCAGTCGCTTGGCGGCAAGCAGCGTCACGAGCTGCTTTACGTTGCGAGGAACGGACGTGTGGCCGTGTACGTAAGCGACACGGATGTTCTTGTGACCGATAAGTGGTGAGTTGCCGGTGCTGTTCGGCGTGAGCTTGAGGACTCCAAGATCGGTGTAGAGCTGGAAGTTGTCGGTCGCAGTACGACCAGGACCAACGAGCGTCACCCAAGACTCCGTCGTCGCTCCCTCACCATTCTCTTCGTACTGGAGCAGCGTGACGCTCTGCACCGGATAGTTGTCGAGCTTGATGACGCCCGAACCGTCATAATCGTGATACTCCCACGCGGTCGAGGCAATGGCGGTTGTCGAATACACCTGTCCGGTGAGCAGTTCGACCTCGTCCTCCGCATCCGCAATCCACCCCTCAACAACAGTCGAGGTCGGAGTCGTTGCGGAGGTAAGACTGTACCCGCCGAGCTCTGCACTCACATCACTAGGTGTCGCGTATGCCATCGTCCAATTCCTCTTGCTCTGCCTTCATCCACGCCGAGACGTGGACTTCCTTGCCGATCGTCTGCGCTTCCACGCAAACAACGCACGGCTCCGTGATTTCGATATCGACGCTTGTCGAGCACACGCCGCCCTCTGTCGGGGCGAACATCGTGTGCAGCACCGTCCTGCTGTCTCCGACGTACTTGACGAGCGACACTTCCGTCGGTGTCGTTGGTACGTTCGCGAAACTCGATGAACCGTAGCCCTTGATAGTCCAGGACGGCCAGACGAACACTGCCGCCTTCCTGAGTTCCGTCGTTCTTGGTGGGATGTTCCCGACCAAGTATCCGCTCTCCACAGATACGGAGATGTTGCCGATATTGCCTTCGGCGATGATGTTATCGATGAATGCGAACTTCGTCTCGGTGAACGACCTTGCCGTTCCCTTGAGCGATACTTTCTCGATGAGCGGCGTACCGCTGCTCGAGAACCCGGTGACGACCATCTCGGTCGCGCCGTTCCCGACGATTGAGTCCTCATCAGAGGTGCTCTCGATGAAGAGCGCCTGTTCCGGCCTGATGACGAATCGCTCGAAACCACCAACCACTTTGCGTTGGTCTTCCGCGCCGATCTTCGTCAGTCCTGAACGATACATAGCTCCTCCGAAAAGATAAGGAAAAAAAGGAAAGCCCTTTCAGCTAATTGCACCAACTCTGCAACTTGCAGATGGCGTTCGCGCGGGTGACGACGGTGTCGAAATCGACAGTCCCACCAATCGTGCTGAATCGGCCAAGCACATCGTAGCCCTCACCGGCGAGGCGTCCACGGATGGAGCCACCAACGGGGGTCTTGAAGATGTACGAGAACGCATCGGGCGCACTGAGCAGAATCGCATACGCGGTGCTCGAGGTGATGTCCACCTGCGTGGTGCTGTACACGGGGATGCCGAGAATCTTCCCGACAAAGCCGTTGAACACGCCCGCCTGTGCACCGAACTTGTCAGCAGTCAAGAAGTTCGTGTCTGCCGTCAGGTCGCGGTGCTGGCGCGGGTGCACAATCAGGGCGATGTGGCGGTCGAACTCGTCAACCGCGTTCTCTTCCATCATATTGAGCACGTCGATGTGGTCGATCGTGTCCGAAGACGCGAGGTTCGATGCGACAACGCCGTTCGCTACGAGCGAGTTGCCCGCGTTCGAGGTGACGTCATCGAGGATTGCCTCGTCGATCGCCTTCGCGATACCGTAGCCGATGTCCTGGACCATTGCGTCCATCACCGGGTAGAATGCGCGTCGAAGCTCCTTGTCGCTGATCTGGTACGCGATACCGTACTCACTCGGGGTGAGGACCGCCTGCGTAGGCGCGTGCGCCGCAACACTCAGGGCCGCAGATTCGGCAACAGCACTCGCCATTGCTGGCTCTGCACGAATCGTGAGGTTGAACGTGTCGCCGTCCTTCGGGAACCGGGCAGTCACATCCTTACCGAGGGGCAGCATAACCAGATTCGCACGAATGTGGTCAAAGAGCTGCTTGTCCCAGTATTCAGGATTGACGTAACCGGCAGCCGTGTCGTCCGTAGTGAAGGCGTTCGCATCGTACGCGCGCTTCACAAGTTCTAGCTTTTCCATTGTTACTTCCTCCAACTGTTTTTCTAAACCTTCTCAATCAACGTGAATCGTTGAGTGTGAATTAGCCTTTCTTGGCCCGATTCATCAGCGCGTGATAGCTGGCGATCTCCGATTGCGCAACCAGAGATTCGTCCTTGCGCATCGCATCGATGACGCTTGGCTCTGCTCCTGATTGTCCACCGAACGGACTGTTGCCGAATACCGGTGCCTTGCTACGGGCCGTCTGCTCCGCTCTGATGCGGGCCTCTGTCTGTGATTTGATGAGTGCGTCGGCTTCCGCCTTCGCCTTCTCCGCTTCCGCTCGTGCCTGTTCAGCGATGAGCTTCTGCGCAGCAAGCTGCTCCTCAAGGGATTTCGCCTTGTTCTCGGCCTCGAGTTCCTTACGGACCCGAGATTCGATGTCTGCACGACCCTTGCTTTCTTGCTCGAGCACCTGCTTTTCGACCTCTTGAATGTCCTTATCACTCACCGCGACTTCCTTCTCAGTTGCCATACTCAACACCTCGCTTCTTCAACTCTGCTTCGATCTTCGGAATGGCGTCGTCGAACCTCGCGATCTCGAGGCGTGCCTTCGCGACACCCTCATCGAGCCGTTCGATCTCTCGACTCATCTCGTGCATACGCGCTTCCGAGTTCGTCTTGAGCAATTCGATCTGGAGAGCAAGCCACTGCGGGTCCTTCTCGAACTCGTAGACCGGCTCGACCTTTCGCGGGTTCGCGTCAGAGATGAGACACATCTTCGTCTCAATCTCGTACCGCTTCCGATTCAAGTTGATGAGCCGCTCCTCGTGGTCAACGCGCTTCTCGTACGCGTCTCGCTCTGTCTTCATATTCTTGTAGTTCGACAAGAGCTGCTCGTCCGTTGCCTTCTCCAAATCTCCCAATACGAAATCTCTCATACCCATCTCAAACACCTCACGCGTCTGCGACCATTCTCCAGTCGCTCGGTTTATGCACTGCGTATTGCGATGTGTCGCAATACACGGGAACGTAATTGTTCTGGAGGTCCATGTAGAAGTAGACGTCCGGATGCTTTATCTGCATCCCTCCGCGCTTCCTGTCCTCATCGAGTTCGCTCCACCAGAACGGGAACCTTTCAAGGATGCTCCTGTGAATCAGGACGCACCCGACACCCATTCCGTGAACTCGCTTCACTGACCCGTCGACGAAATGCTTCTCCTCTTCCGGAGTGAGCAGTCGCGTCGACACCTCGAAGCCGTTCTTGACGGCTACGAAGACGCACAGCTTCCGAATCCCATACCCCTCGATGTGGTACGGTGCGCCAACCACCCGGACTCCGTTCTGGAGAACCGGGCTGTCCGGCGTCATATGCCGTAACAGCTTCTCGATGATGTCTGGTTTCGGGAAGATGTCGCTCTCGAGCATCAGCAGATACTCGTGGCCGCCCTCAAGCACTCGCTTGCGCAAGTAGTTGCTGGCGTTCGCCAACGCATCTCTGCTGTTCCTTCCCCTGCTCACTCGGACAGCCGGAACGCCTTCCCTGCGCAGCTTTGCGAGGTAGCTCGTCTTCTTGCTGTTGTCGACCATCACGAAGGATTTATTCGGATACGATAACCGACGGACGTTCTCTACGAACTCCTTTCGGCAGTATTCCTTACCTTCGTATGTCGGGCTCCCAATGAGCACGCTCGGATACTTCTCAATCGACTCAACCATTGAATGTGATTAGATGCGCACTGCGCGAGGATTGGACGGTCGTTGGGTCATCGCAAGCGTGAACCCGAGCAACTCGCCCTTCTTGAATGTGTTCGATATCGTGTCGCGAACTGCGGCAGCTTCGATGCTGAGACCGCGTACGCGATCGATGTGGTTGGCGTATCGCTTGTCGAAAGCAAGGGACACCACCAACTTCCCGTCCTTCACGGTCGCCTTCACCGCTTTCGCGATGCCTTGCTTGGCCCGGACAAAGTTCTTCACGCGCTCGACGTCGTCACCGAACATCTGCGTGGCCTGAGTGAATATCTCGTGGTCTGCGTCCGCTTCCGGTTGGTTGCGGTTAATCCAGGACGCCCACTCATTCATCAACTCCACCGTTGGGGCCGTACCGAAGCTGTCCGGCCACTGGTCGGTCAGCACGTAATTGTGCAGTTCAACGCCGTCGGCGGTCCTCGTGATGAAGGAGGTGTCGGCGGTCGCATCGAACGTGTAATACTTGGTCTCGGTGAACGCGTCGGTGCGTGCGACCCAAACGCCGTCCTTCTGTACGAACTTGCGCTTGACGACGCCCCAGGCGATCTTCATAGCTGTCGACTCTTCAACTCCCTTCTCGAGCTGTTGATTCGCGACGCTCCTGAACATCGACACTGCCGCAGATGGCAGCTTCGCCAATCCGGGCATACTCTTCATCATCGATTCGTTATCAGACCACGGCATCGTCATTCACCAAAACGTCATAGCTCCAATGCTTTCGAGGGTCGGTTCGCTTCACGAGCTGATCTGGCCTCGTCGTGCCTTGCTCGCCAGTACCGATCTTCTTGTTCGCGACACCGGGCAACTTACCCTTGCGGCTCGGGAACATATCGTCGCTCTTCTTCGACCCGTCCATCGGCTGACCGGTCACGGGGTCGACTTGCACTTCCTCGAAGATGTCCCCTTCTGGGAAGTCCCAACCCTTGCTCTCGAGGTACTCCTTGATGAGTTCCTGCTTGAAACCCATATTCTTCATCCGCTCGGCAATCTCCATCACCGTCGTCTCGTTCCGTTCATCGATCGGACCGAACTTCAAGTACACCTTGCTGAACCCGATCTGGGGGAGCAAGTCGTTGCTGATGATGTCCTCGAGGAGCCGGTGAATGCTGCGGATGCGCGTCGCCAACGCACGCTCTTGCGCGTCGGAGTTACTGCGATTGCTGTTGTCCGGCAAGCCAACCGCGATGGGCGGTACTTGTAGGATGTTGAGGATTTCGTAATCGAGATAGGTGAGGAGCTCCTTGACTTTGGAGTAGTCCTGCATCTGGTCCAGGAACACCGCTTCGATCTCTCCCTCAATGGGAACGAGTCGCTTGATGTCCTGCTTCGCTTCCTGGAGGAACGCCAGGAATCGCTTGATCTGGTCATCGGACGCGTTGTTGATGTTCAGCAACGGCCGGAAGGAATTTGATTCGTACTGGTACAGGAAGAGCTTCTTGATGTGATACTTGAGGGCGCACGCGGTCCACAACGCCTTGACCTCGACATCCCCCCACACCGTCTGCGCGAGGGGTGTGGTCTTGAGGTGGACTACTTCGTCCGGTTGCCACGTCACGACCTCGTCGGCGACCTTCATCACGTACTGCGTGACGACGCCGTGTTGGTCGACCATCGGTTCCATATAGCGAGGGTCGAGCGTGTGCAGCTCGGTAGCCTCGTTCGCGTCCTTGACGATCTCCACGAAGGCGTTGCTGTACCCGAACAGGTGTTGCAGCAGCGGGCGGAGCAACCGATTGAACCTGAGCTCCTCCATCTTGTCGACAGCCGATTGCTGTCTGCTCTTCTTGTCCTTCCCGTAGAAACTGTAACCAGGCTCGAGAGTCCGGTCGATCAACGTGGTGATGGCACCACGGACAACCGGGTCATTCTGGACGAGCTCAAGCACCCGCTTGAGGTTCGCATCGGGATGCACGGAGAAATCATTAGACTGCCCTCTACGACCGTATGCCGTGTATCCACGATCGGCGACAATGGCTTTCGTCGCGCGGGCTATTAACTCCGCACGCTCATCGCTTTCTACCAAGAAAGTGATATCCTGACGCACCGCTGTGTGTCAGGGAGTTTGTATGCCAGAATGCTGGCGGTGACAGAAAACGGTAGAAAATCCGCTTTCCTTACTGTTCTATATCGGTGACGCTTGGCTTATATATCTTTCGATTTAGCCGGAGTTCTTTCCGTCCTTGCGCCTGCCGTATCGCTTCCAACCCACCTTGAACTCATCGCGAGACTCGAGCGTGTCGAGCACCAATCGCGGGTTGTCGAGTATCATCTGGAGGCACCGTTGGTACTCTGCCTCCTGCTCGGTGCGTGAGAGGAGCACCTCTTCTTTCTGCTCTCCCGTCTTCTGCTCGTAGTATCTGCGAACCCTCATAAGTACGCGTCCTCCGTCAGTAGCCGTAGACCGCCCCTGTCTTGCGTCTGGTGGAATGTGGCGATCACGAGCGAATCGATGCAGTCATCCCG
>CAZRFC010000045.1:7242-10270 GCA_964598975.1 uncultured Mycobacterium sp.
TGTCTTGCGTCTGGTGGAATGTGGCGATCACGAGCGAATCGATGCAGTCATCCCGCAGACCGGCACCGTGCTCGATGCGCTCCTTCACCTGCATCTGGATGACCACGAGACCGCGCATCTGCTTGATAAGCTCCGTGATGCTCGGCATCTTGAGCTTGCCCTGGCGCATCCACGAGCGCAGGATGTTGTACTGCTTGTTCTTGTCAACCGTCGGCTGGAATATCGTCATCGGCCAACCACGAACGATGGCCGCCTGCTGGAAGAACGCCGACTGTGGACAGTCCTCAACGATGATGCGCTGGATGTTGAATTGCTTCAAGAGCTGCGTCACGTCCTCGACCAAGTCCTGACCAATGCCCTTCTCCTCGCCGTACTCGAACTGATACAGGAGTCGAATGGTGTTCTTGTCTTTCTCCTTCATCAATGTCGTGATGGTGATGACGGTACGACTGAGCTTCTTCCCGAAGTCGATGCCCATATCGCACTCGCCCTTGTACTCGTACTGGATGTCGAGCGAATCATCGATGCAATCGTCAACCTCTGGTCCGAAGAATCCAGACTCCGAAGCGGTGAAGTCTGCCTCATACTCCTGGAGGAACGACCGCTCCTCACCGTGACGGATGGCGAACTGCTTGTCCTTGTCCTTGAGCTCTGTGCGCTCTGGCTCCTCGTGGCGGATGCAATCGTACGGAATCCACAATCGGACGAACAGGTGTTCGGCCGCCTGGTCTTCCGGGTCGAAGTGCTTGTAGAACCACCCTTGCTTACCGTTCGGGGTTGACGTGGCGCTCACACGATTGCCGGTCGCGCTCACGATCGGCAAGAGGACATCACGGATGATGTCGTCTGGAATGAACGCGACCTCATCCATAAACACCACGCTCGCCGTGTAACCTCTGGCGGCATCGGTAGGTGGGAGGCTGATTATCTGACAGCCGTTCTCGAATGTGATGATTGCCTTCGTGTTCGAGGTGTTGTCTCCCTTCGCGAGCTTGCTCGTGAAGTGCTGGACGACCTTCCCTTTCGTGAGGTCGAACACGCGGTCATCGCCGAGTCGCATAAACTCACGGATGTCGCTGATGACCTTCATCGCTTGGCCGTCGGTCTTGCTCACGAACACGATGCGCGTCTTCTTCGTGGCTGGCATCGGCCAAGAGTTGAACAGGCACGCCCACAACGCAAACCACGCCAGTGCGCTCGTCTTCCCGACTTGTCGGCTCGTGCAAGCGAGCACGTTCTTTCCAGAAGCGAGGGCGTCCAAGAACTCCGCTTGCCAAGTGAATGGCCGCACGCCGAGCTGATTCACGACGAAGTAGACTGGGTCGAGCCTACACTCTCGGTAGCTGACCGCTTGGCCCTTCGGTACTGGCAAGCACCGCGTCTTGTGCGCAGCATACTCCTCGTCCGTGATGAATCGTTTCTGCATCCTTACTCCGTCAAGACCATATCCTTTCGCAACGTCAGCACTTCGACGATCGGGTCGTTCTCATCCCCGAACGTCCGCACCTCGTAGCCGCACAGCCACTCGTCGTCGTGGAACACGTATTGTTCATCGATCAACATTGAAACCAATCCTCCGTTTCTCTTTCTTCACTTCGTATGCGCTAACGACCTTCTCGATGTCGCTCATCGACACGAACGTCGCCTCGCGGGGAACCCCCTTGTCGTTGTACTCCTCGACGAATACGCGCACCCGCTCTTCTGCCGCTCGGCGATACACCTCGGCGATATCTGCCGGAGTCATCTTCCTTGATGCGGCGACTTTCCCGAGCTCGACGCACTCCTCGAGCGACAGCCTGTACGGGCTCCACGACTTGAGGCTCTTCCTGTTGCGGTAGTCTCGCTGCGCCCTGAACACGTCACCGAGCATCTTCGCATCGTATTGCGGGATGTTGATGATGAAGTCGAGACGCCCCGGCCTCAAGATCGCCGGGTCGACAGTTTCGACGTGATTCGTCGCGGCACCGAACAAGATGCCCTTCGTGTCGCCGAGACCATCCATCTCGCGCAACAGGACATTCACGCGTGGACCGTGCCACCCCTGTGAATCCCTGCGCCTGAATATCTCCTCCGCTTCATCGAAGAAGACGAGCACGTCCTTTCCGGTCGCCACGTTGTATATCTTGAAATTCTTGAGGTGTTGCTGGAGCTTCTTCTCGGCCTCACCCACCCACTTGCTCTCGAATGCGGAGAGTGGCAGGTCAACAAACCTCGCACCGACGTGCTTCGCCAGGTATCGAGCGATGTACGTCTTGCCGACTCCCGGAGGTCCGACAAGCATAAAGCCCTTCGGCGGTCGAGCACCGAGAATCTCGTAGAGCTCTGGGAATTGCACCCCTCTCTTGAACCGGTCGAGTTCTGTCAGAATCGACTCGAGACCACCGATGTCTCCTCGCTCGACGTCCGCATCGATCAACGGGTAGAGTTCGGAGAACTTCGCTTCGATCTGGGCGTTCGCTTCTTTCGCTGTCAAGAACTTGTTCTCGTCATCATCATTCGGGTCCGCCATCGGCGACCTCCGCCTCGATGACAAATACGTCGTCATCGCCCTGGCGCTTCTTGGTGTTCTGGATGTCGAGCTCGAACTTGGCCGCGTCCAGCTTGTGCTTGTGGATGAACTGGAGCTCTTTCGAGAGGAGCTCCCTGCCCTTCACCCACTCCTCGCTCTCGAGCGGGTTCTTCCCTTCCTTACGCAACCGCTCCTCCAAATCAAAGAGCTTGCTCTGGAGGTCTATGGCGTTGTTGAAGGAGTTCAGGTAGTTCAGGCCGAGGGCACTGAAATCGCGGGCGAGGACTGTCTGGAACTCCACGTACTTCCGGTGGAGGTCGATGCGTGCCTTGAGCTCATCCGCCCAGGGTTGATCGTGTCGCTCCGCCAACTGCTTGAGCTCCTCAACCAGTGGTCGCCACATCGGGAGGCCGTTCTTGGCCTTGTACTCCGCAATCTTCTTGTTGCGCTCACCGGGAGCACTCGAATCAATGTCGTTCTCGTTAATCTGGCCCTTGCCCAAGAATGCACCTCGAAGAA
>CAZRFC010000045.1:10370-16536 GCA_964598975.1 uncultured Mycobacterium sp.
GAATCAATGTCGTTCTCGTTAATCTGGCCCTTGCCCAAGAATGCACCTCGAAGAAACAAAAATAGGAAGCCGTACGTGTGTGAGTGAGAGGGCGGGCCGTCGACGAAGAAGGGATAAACCCTATACGGCCCTACCGTTGGTGTGGCGTCGCGAAGCGTCAACACCCTTCATTCACTGCACGGGTGGCAGTTAGTCGGCAGTTTAAACCCTCCCCTGGTCGCCGACGACCCTGGTGAGTACCCAACGGAGTCACCGTTTGGATTGTGATGGTGGGCCGGGCGATCGCTGTCCGCGCGACCGGCCCCTTACCACGGTGGCAACGCGCCCTGTGGCGAGGACTGTGAGAAAAGAAGGAAGAGGGAAGACCCTCCGACTGAACGACCATCTACCGGTGTTTCGAGTATATAAATCTTTACCTTGACGTACCCAACTGCCAAAGTGACACGATTTCCAGAAGATCACAACAGTCAGTGCGGGAAAATCCACACTGAGAAAAGAGCGATGGAGGACTTTTCCACACTGGCATTTAAAAGGACCCCCGCCAGACAGGCTATAACCCAAGAATCTGAGCTTGGAGTAATAGACACGGTAAAAGACACGGTCATAGTAACTACATAGCTCCGGTAATAGACACCTGTCTATATACTAACAATAGATACTACGTATCTATTGTATAGTATAGGGGCCAGTGCGGAAAAACCCACACCAAGAGGGGCCCCAAGCCGATCTCTAGCGCCAGGACAGAGTGCTACCACCCTCCCCCTACCCTATCCACTGGGAACGGGTGCCTTTTCCTGAACTACCGGAGCGAAATCGGCTCATACGGCCTATTTTCGCCAAAAGGAGGACCAAGAGGGGGAGAAATGTCATTCCCTGCCCCATACGCCCTCTATTCCCATAGCTTACGCCCTCTCTATTCCTCATACCTTATCATACCTTACGCCACGTGAGTCTTCGGAGAGTTGTTTTCCATAGGGAAGGAAAAAGATCTCGCCTCCGTTGTTTCTGTCAGTTTTGCTCTTTTCTTATTGTAATCTGTCACACAATTTATATACTTGTACGCTTATCTATGCTATATCCGAGAGGGAGACGCCAAGAGCGGAACCCCCGGAGGCGACACAAATGACAACCAACAACCTTAACATCGTCGGCGTGCTTGAGGTCGGACGCTACCCGGGCCTGTGGGACGCGTCGGGAATCCTTGCGTGGGGCGAGGAGAGCGACACCAACAACCCCTACCTTCTCGCGATGGTCGCGGTCCTCGGGTCGATTGTGCCGGTCGCGGCATATCGTGAGGCAGTGTACCTTCCGGTCGTGGACTGTCCCGAACCCGTGACCCTCCACGCCCGCGCACGACGGAAGGAGGCGGCCCAATGAGCCGCGCCTATATCCTGCTACACGAGGACGGCACGGTACGATTCCTGCGCCGCAAGCCCGACGATAACCAAGCGTCGCACGCTCACGGGTGGATGGAGTTAAGCGACGGCGACCCATATAGTACGGTCGCGCTTGATGCCGCCGCGCGGTTCTGTTCCGCCTGCCCCGGATGCGGTGACGACCCCGCAAAACGCAACTATTGCGTGGTGTGTGGTGACGACGAGGTGGGAGAATGACTTGGTACGTTTGGGAGCTTGACCACGTCAACGCGCAGGTTTTCCGCTATGGGCCTTTTGAGACGAGAGAGGAGGCGGAAGAGCGGAAGGAGAACCAAGAGGAAGAGGAGGACGATTTCTCATCCTCTTATGTCGTCACTGACAGCGACGCATTTATCGGGGTGGAAAAATGACCGACGGACCAATAACCATTTTTAATATTTTCAACCTTGAGACGGCGGACGGGTTCGACCGCGCCGAGGCGTGGAAGGCGTGCCTTGAAAACGACGGGTGGGTCGTCACGTCGCAACCATTTGGTTTTAACAGCGTCCGCATATCGGGGGTGCGCAAGTGACCACCGACCGAGAAGCCCACGACACATTTAAGGGGTTGCGGCTCAAGAACCCGCGATGGTCACGCGCCGATTATGAGGCGTGCGCCGCCGTGCTGAAATCAGGTTTTGAGAATGGGCTGGTCGCGCCCGAGTTTAGCGGGAGAGCGTACGCCGCCGCATATCTCGACCTCGCCACACGATATGCGGATATGTTCGCGGAGGATAATCCCGCGTTTAAGCGCGACCTGTTCCTTAAGGCGTGCGGGGTGCTACAATGACCCACCCGCTTGACCCTAAAGCGTGCCCCTCGTGCGGCTCTTTTATTTTCTCCCCGTGGATATCCTCGCGCGGCGAATGCCGGACCTGCTTTAAGTCGCGAACCGGCGGGGTGCTACAATGACAACCACCAATAATTTTTATCGGTGCTTTTATCGCAACCAAGAAATAGACGTACAGGCCGCGACCACGTACGAGGCGCAGAAGCTCGCGGCCGCGTACTTCAAGGCACGCAAGGCGTACGAGGTGACGCCGGTGCTATTGGAGCGCGGCGACGGCGTGCCCGTCGTCCATTTGCCGCAGGAGGTGACCCCGTGATACGCAAGACGAGAGAGGAAATAGAGGAGGAGATCGCCGCACTACAAGAGCGCATTAAGGAGTTGGAAGACGGCGACGACACGACCGCGTACGATGAGGCACTGGACTGTGAAGGGCCGGTAAAGGCGGGCGGGTATGAGTTTTACCCGTCGCGCATCCTTGAGGAACTCGACCCCGTCGCGTACCGGTGCGGTCTCGCCGACTACAACGACGCCGAGTTAAACGACCTGAACGGCGAACTCGACGACCTAAAGGCCGAGCTGGAAGGGCTCGACGAACCCGAGGAGGTGGAAGGATGAGCAGAAACCGAGAAGCGACGTTGTGCGTGTGCGGTGCGCAGAACTGCCCGGATCACAAGAAGCCGAAGAACCAACAAGGACCATACTGTACCTGTCCGAATACACACGATCTTATACCGTTCGGGATATGGATCGGACACCGTTCGCTTCAAATCGGATACCCGGAAACACCAGCAACACACTACCGGACGGACGAGCTTGTATGCAAGAATTGTGGGTGGGAGGTGAGAAAATGAACCGTACACAAGAAATCATCGAGCAAACACACCACCTGACCCGCGAAGGGTTGAACCTCGGACAGATTCGCGACGTCCTCAAGGCGGCGCGCGATCTCCACGCCATTTTTGAGCGGCAGTGTAATGGATACCGCGACGAGACGGCAGAGACGCGCGACACCAAGAAGGAGGAGCGCCTGGTCGCGTTCATTAAGGAAGCACTACCAAACCGCGTGACGGTACAGGGCGACCCAAGAGGCGCACCCATCATCGTGAACGAGAACAGCGCGGGAGAGTTCCGCGTGTGGGGTTGAGACTATGAAGAAACCAAATATCGACGAGAATATGGTCGGCGGGAAGCTCTCTATCGCCTGGGACGTTGTCAATGACGTCGTGGAAGAGCTCTTACAACATCACGACGCGGAGACACGAGAACGGCGACGTCGACTCCGTCACGTCCTGGTGGAAATCGAGGAGGCGCAACGATGATTCTTTTAAAGCGCAAGAAATCGTGCGAAGACAAGAACGTCCACCTGTGGTTCCAAGATGACACGGCAGACAACATCGTGTCACTTGTGGGCCCGACGGGCGACGTGCGTACTCGCATCAGTGTTGGCAGTCAGCACCACGAGCTCGGCCACCCGTTCACGGACCCGAACTCGGTCAAGGACGAGGGAGACAGTTTCGGCGCTCTCGACAACTACGTCAAGAGCATCAACGTCTTCTTTCAGCGGTTGAACATCAACGCGAGGATGGAACTATGAACCGAACGAAACCAACATTTGTCAGACAATTCCAGAAGGTGTTCTCGGCAAAGCCGGACGACCAACGTACAGAAATCCCAGAAGACCAACGCGTCGGGTTTATGGAGCCAATGAACGTCGCAATGGTTGTTCCGAAGACCGAAGAGTACAAGGCACTCATACCGGAACTCTTCGATGTGACGGAGAGCAGAATCCCGCCGCTCCACTTCTCAGGAGGCGGTCGGGCGAAGTTCAACGCGGCATACCTTCGGCCACTCTTCGAGATGGTCAAGAAGTCCGAGCACGTTTACATCGAGGTGATGAAGGACTACCCGTTGCGTGCGGAAACTCCCGACTTCATCTACATTGTCGCACCGAGGGTTGAAAATGACTGACAACCCGGACGACTCGTGCCCGTTGTGCGGCACGGAGAGAACGCGGGGCGATTACTGCGATCGCTGCGATGACGAGCGACGACAGAACGGTGTTTACTGCGCGAGTTGTGGCGAGTATCTACTTTTCAACAGTGAAGACCTCGTCAATACAACGTGTCAGAAGTGCGGAGGCGAAGCCAAATGATTCAAGACCGAGAACTAACGCCAGACCCAATCCACCCGAACCACCCCGGATCGTTTTTTCGGTGTGCTCGCTGTAAGCAAGTAGATTGCCGAGGAAGTGCCGTTATCTGCGATGATGGTCAAGCCCTTTGTAGTGCTTGCGCCAACAAGCTCTTCGGTGTCTGCTTAAAACCTTTAAGCGACAACCGACCAGACCCGAACGAGTACGGTTCCTGGGAGGAGCTGATGGCAGACGAGGCCAAGATCGAGACCATCCGCCTGGTACGGGAGGCGCTGTACCCGAAGAAAACGGGAGAGGCCACCAGACCGAATTAGAAGCGATTTGAGGCACGAACGATGACAAACCGAGTCCAACTACGTCTTTTCCCCGTTCGTGTCTTAAATCGAACGGAAACGGCCTCAGAACGCAAACCTGTGCGGGTCAAGAATTGGAAATACCGGGAGGGTTGCGATCGCAGAACAGTTCGAGCGAGTGACGCAACCCACAACCCCCCGGCTCCTGTGGGGTTGACGAGCAACTATTTAATTTTTTCGCATATCTCGAATTATTTTCACCCACACATATGCTCGGAGCATAGTAGGTCTATTGTAGGATATAGCCATTGGTATAGACCTACACTATGTAGCACTTTGTATAACATAGATGGGGTCATATATGTAGGTGAAAAGAATTCCCCTGATTTCCTTTCCATAGATACAAGAAATATTTATATACTAGCGAATAAGGAGGAAACACCATGTCGATGACTGGAGCGAGTAGGAAGAGACCGTACTCCGACGAGGAAATCCTTTTGGCGTCACTGCTGTTCGACGTCTACGGACGACGATCGATGTCGTTCAACGAGCTAGAGGTGCTCACACGAAAGCGATACCTCAACAACGCACGATTCTTCCTCTCGAACTTGTTGTCCTTCCGCGAGGACCACGACAGAGACGAGAAGACACTCCTGGACGGTAGCTCCAACGAAGGATTTGTGGAGGCTCCTGACGATGGTTAAGGTCTCCACGTTCGCGGAGCTGTCGAAGTACGTCGACTTCTTCACGAAAGGCAAAGCGACGGCGATGATGATTCAATCCGTCGGTGGCGTCGGGAAGACGGAGACGGTGAAGCGCGCCCTCAAGAAGCTCGGCGTACAGCACACCTACAAGACGGGCCATATGACGGTGACGGAACTCGTGCGCTTGTTCTACGAGCACCGCGACGAGCTCATCGTGATCGACGATGTCGACGCGTTGTTCCAGAGCGAACGTACGTTCAGCATCCTGCGAGCCGCGTGCGACACTGGGATGGACCGCAAGGTCGAGTACGCGTCACCATCGTACACGGTCGCCGACATCCCGCAGAGTTTCAGTGTGACCTCACAAGTGTTGCTCCTGGTGAATAGTTTCCCAGAGAGTCCGAGCATCAACGCGTTCAAGACGCGGGCAGTGTGTGTCGAGTTCCAACCGACACCGGAAGAGCTCTCGAAGAAGCTCCACGAGATCGTCGTCGGTAGCACGAGCGTACCGAACGACCCAGAAGTTATCGAAGCGTTCGATATGTTCGCTCCCGTCTCGAAGGAACCGAACTTCCGAGCGTACATCCTTTCCGCGTTGATGAAACCGGCGGGCATCGACTGGAAGAAACACCTCTCAGAGTCGATGAAGGTCGACCCACTTATCGGTGCGATGTTGCGCGCAACGCAAGAGCGCAAGACGTTCAAGGAGCGTCAAGAGCGATTCGTCGAACTCACAGGTCGTAGCGGGAGGACGTATGCGCGATTGCTTCACGAGCACAAGGAGATGACAAGATTACAATAGAAAAAAAGTTC
>CAZRFC010000046.1:0-16236 GCA_964598975.1 uncultured Mycobacterium sp.
TACGGGGCACTGCAGGGTCTGGACAAGGCGGCGACCAAGGCAAAGTACGGCGAGGAACAGTTCATGGCCTGGCGGCGCAGCTACGACACCCCGCCGCCGCCGATCGAACGGGGCAGCGAGTTCAGCCAGGACGCCGATCCGCGTTACGCCGACATCGACGGCGGCCCGCTGACCGAGTGCCTTGCCGACGTGGTGGCCCGGTTCGTCCCGTACTTCGAGAGCGCGATCGTCCCCGATCTGCGGTCGGGCAAGACGGTGTTGATCGCCGCCCACGGCAATTCGCTTCGGGCACTGGTGAAGTACCTCGACGAGATGTCGGACGCCGAGGTGGTTGGGCTGAACATCCCCACCGGGATCCCGTTGCGCTACGACCTCGACGCCGACCTCAAGCCGATCGTTGCCGGCGGCACCTACCTTGATCCGGCCGCGGCGGCCGCGGGAGCGGCTGCGGTCGCCAACCAGGGATCCAAATAAACAACCGGTGAACAGCCACTGAACTCGGGGTTCGGCGGGCCTACCGGGTTTTTTCGCGGGTCCTCCGCATGCGTACGCTTTCGGCGTGAGTGTTAGCGCGGCGGCCGTGGGGGGCCTCGCGGCAGTGACCGGTCTGGGGTTGGGCGCCGGTTTCCTCGGCCTGCTGCCCCGGCTTCGCCGGCGGCGTGGGGCTGCCGACGGCAACCGTCTGACGGGCTCGGAACTGCTGCGCCGGGCCGTGTCGGATGCTCCCATCGGACTTCTGGTCGTGGATGCGTCGCGCCAGATTCTGGTCAGCAACCGGACCGTCGTCGGGATGGGCATGGTGCGACAGGGCGTGCTCGACGACCGACTCTGGGAGGCCGCCGAGCACACGCTGAACACCGGCGAGGAAGCCGACGTCGATCTCTCCGCGCCGCACGGCCTGTCCGGGCGGCGCGCCGGACTGGCGGTGCACGCCAAGATCCGGTTGCTCAGCGATCAATCGCCCCGACTGGCCGTGGTCTATCTCGACGACCAGTCCGAGCAGGCCCGGATGGAGGCCACCCGCCGCGACTTCGTCGCCAACGTCAGCCACGAACTGAAGACCCCCGTCGCGGCGATGGGAGTCCTCTCCGAGGCGCTGCTGGAGTCGACCGACGATCCCGAGACCGTGCAGCGCTTCGGCGGCAAGATCTACGCCGAGTCCCAGCGGCTGGCCAGTATGGTGGGCGAGCTTATCGAGCTGTCCCGGCTGCAGGGCGCCGAGGCGCTGCCGGAGATGGTGGCGGTTGACGTGGATACCGTTGTGCAGGAGGCGATTTCCCGCTACCGGGTGGTCGCCGAACGAGCGGGCATCGCGATCACCACCGATGATGCGACCGGATTCCGGGTGTTGGGCGATGAGGAGCTGCTGGTCACCGCGATCGCGAACCTCATCTCCAACGCCGTCGCCTACTCGCCGAACAACTCCACGGTCTCGATCAGCCGTCGCCATCTCGACGACATGATCGAGATCGCGGTGACCGACCGCGGGATCGGTATCGCCAAGTCCGATCAGGAGCGGGTGTTCGAGCGGTTCTTCCGGGTGGACAAAGCCCGATCGCGCGCCACCGGCGGCACCGGCCTCGGCCTGGCGATCGTCAAGCACGTCGCAGCCAATCACAACGGCAGCATCAGGCTGTGGAGCCAGCCGGGAACCGGTTCCACCTTCACCCTGTCCATTCCCGCCTACAGCGGTCCGGACAACCAAGCCACCGAAGACCAGGAGGACCAGTGACCCGGGTGTTGATCGTCGAAGATGAGGAGTCGCTGGCCGACCCGCTGGCATTTCTGCTGCGGAAAGAGGGGTTCGAAACCACTGTCGCGGTCGACGGACCCGCCGCCTTGGCCGAGTTCGACCGGACCGGCGCCGACATCGTCCTGCTTGATCTGATGTTGCCCGGGATGAGCGGCACCGACGTGTGCAAGCAGTTGCGGGCGCGATCCGCCGTTCCGGTGATCATGGTGACCGCGCGCGACAGCGAGATCGACAAGGTCCTGGGCCTCGAACTCGGCGCCGACGACTACGTGACCAAGCCGTACTCCGCTCGGGAACTCATCGCCCGCATCCGGGCGGTGTTGCGACGTGGCACGGAGGCCGAGGAGATCGGCGACACCATCCTGGAGGCGGGCCCGATCCGGATGGACATCGAGCGCCATATCGTCAGCCTGGATGGTGTGCAGATCCCGATGCCGCTCAAGGAGTTCGACCTCCTCGAGTACCTGATGCGCAACAAGGGCCGGGTTCTGACCCGCGGACAGTTGATCGACCGGGTGTGGGGTGCGGACTACGTCGGCGACACCAAGACCCTCGACGTTCACGTCAAGCGGCTGCGGTCCAAGATCGAGACCGATCCGGCCAACCCGACGATGCTGCTGACGGTGCGCGGGCTGGGTTACAAGCTGGAAGGCTAGCGAGACTTGGGCGCGCTTTCGTCGCCCCGAGCGGTGATTAGCGCGCCGAAGTCAGCGGGCGGCCTTTGAAGCCGGGTGCACGGCGACCAGGGGGAAACCGCTGCGCCGCTTGCAGATCGACGCGAGTTCGGCGTACGGCTTCTCGCCGAGCAACTCGGTGAGTTCGGGGGCGTAGGACTGCCACACCGGTTTCTTGCCGACATGCGCGGCGGGATCGCCGGTGCAGTACCAGTGCAGGTCTTCGCCGCCCTCGCCCCAGCCGCGGCGGTCGTACTCGGTGATGGTGGTCTTGAGGATCTCGCTGCCGTCGGGCCGGGTCACCCATTCCTGGGTCCGCCTGATCGGAAGCTGCCAGCACACCTCGGGTTTCATCGTCAGCGGTACCACGCCGAGTTGCAGCGCTTTGCTGTGCAGCGCGCAGCCGATCCCCCCGGAAAATCCCGGACGGTTCAGGAAGATGCAGGCGCCCTTGTACTTGCGGGTACGCAGACTCGGCTTGTCCTCGTAGGAGTCCATCTCCAGGTAGCCCTTGGGACCCAGACCTTTGTCGCGGAACTGCCAGTCCTCGTCGGTGAGTTGCTTCACGGCGTCGTCGAGTGCGGCGCGGTCGTCGTCATCGGACAGGAACGCTCCGTGCGAACAGCAGCCATCGTCTGGCCGCCCGGCGACCGTGCCCTGGCAGGCCGGCGTGCCGAACACGCACGTCCAATGCGACAGCAGCCAGGTCAGGTCGGCGGCAATCAGATGCTCGGGGTTGGTCGGGTCGTAGAACTCCACCCATTCGCGGGGAAAATCCAGATCGACCTCGCCGGGGTGCCTCCGTGTCACGGAGTGCAACGGTAGACCACTTGGAGCGCTAGGTTGGTTTCCGTGCGATTGGGCGTGCTCGACGTGGGCAGCAATACGGTTCATCTGCTGGTGGTGGATGCCCATCGCGGCGGCCACCCCACCCCGATGAGTTCCACCAAGGCGCCCCTGCGGCTTGCCGAATCGATCGACGACTCCGGCAAGCTGACCCGCAAGGGTGCAGAGAAGCTGATCGCCACCGTCGACGAGTTCGCCAAGATCGCCCGCAGCTCCGGCTGCGCGGATCTGATGGCCTTCGCCACCTCCGCGGTCCGGGACGCCACCAACTCCGACGAAGTGCTGGCCAGCGTGCGCGCCGAGACGGGTGTGGACCTGCAGGTACTCACCGGCGTCGATGAATCCCGGCTCACCTTCCTGGCGGTTCGGCGCTGGTACGGCTGGAGTGCCGGGCGAATCATCGACCTCGATATCGGCGGCGGATCGCTGGAGATGTCCTCGGGCGTGGACGAGGAGCCCGACGTCGCCTTGTCGCTGCCGCTTGGGGCAGGTCGGCTCAACCGCGAGTGGCTGGATCGTGATCCGCCCGGGCGTCGCCGGGTCGCGATGCTGCGGGACTGGTTGGACAGTGAATTGGCCGACGCCGCCAAGGCCATGTTGGACGCCGGGGAGGCGGACCTGGCGGTGGGCACGTCCAAGACCTTCCGGTCGCTGGCCCGGTTGACCGGCGCGGCCCCGTCGGCGGCGGGGCCGCGGGTCAAGCGTGTCCTTACCGCCAACGGTCTTCGGCAGCTCATTGCGTTCATCTCTAGGATGACCACGGAAGACCGTGCCGATCTGGAAGGGGTCAGTGCCGAGCGGGCCCCGCAGATCGTGGCCGGCGCGCTGGTGGCGGAGGCAAGTATGCGAGCACTGTCCCTGGAGTCGGTGCAGATCTGCCCGTGGGCGCTGCGCGAAGGCATCATTCTGCGCCGACTGGACAGTGAGGCTGACGGGACCGCGTTCGTGCAGGCTGCGCGGGCCGATTGAGAGGCGAGACACGATGAGCGCATCAGATGACAGCACGCGGCCGCTGTCGGTCGCGGACCTGCTGGCCCGCAACGGCACCATCGGCGCACCGCCGGTCGGGGGCCGGCGCCGGAAGCGCCGCCGGAACAGTGACGGGGTGTCCGTCGCCGAGTTGACCGGCGAGATTCCGGTGATCCGGACCGGGGAGATCCCGGTGGTCGGCAGCGTCGAGTCGTCCGACGAGGTCCTCGACGAGGTCCTCGACGGGTCCGCCGACGAAGAGGACGAGTGGGAAGACGCCGAGGAGTCTGCCGCCGCTGACGACACCGTCGTTCATTACGCCGACGCGCGGGACACCGTCTACCAGGAAGCGGCCGCCGAGCCGGACGAGGACACGGTCAGCGACGAAGCGGTCGCCGCGGAGGACACCATCACGGAGGTGTACAAGGAACCCGCCGCGGTGTCGTCGGAGACCGTGGTGGTCTACGCCTCCGCCGAAGTCCCCGAATACGCGGGGGAATACCTTGCCGAAGAAGATGCCGAGTACGTCACCGAAGAGGACGCCCCGGCAGCCGTCGAAACTGCTGTTGTCGAAACGGCTGTGATCGAGGCCGTGGCCGTGGAGGCTGAGCCCGTCGAGCCCGTCGAGGCAGTCGAGGCCGAGACACCGCCGCTGGCCGGCGACCCGCTGCCGCGTCGCAGCGACGGTCCGGAACTCAGCTACGACCCGCGCCCGGTCCGCCGCTCGTCGGGGGCTGAGCAGATGGCCTACGACCCCGTGGACGAATCGGTCAATCTCGACGAGCTCGTCGATGAGCATGTCGAGGACGTCGAACAGTTGCGCTCCTACCTGCGCGCCTCGCAGGACACGCTGTTCTCCGGCGGGACCGTTGCCGACGACCTCGCCCGAAGGGGCGTCGACGGCGACGGCGACGGGTGCGAGACGGACCAGGCCGTCGCGACGGTCGCCGGGCCGGCCCGGCCGCAGCGGCCGGGCAGCGCCCTGTGGCACGGCGTCCTGGCGGTGGTGCAGTCGCTGCTGGCGGTGGTGCTCGGTGCCGCGCTGTTCATCGGTTTCGATCAGCTGTGGCGGTGGAACAACCTTGTCGCGCTGCTTCTTTCGGTCCTGGTGGTACTGACGCTGGCGGCCGGGGTCCGGTACGTCCGCAAGACCGAGGACATCGTCAGCACCCTGACCGCAGTCGCCGTCGGGCTGCTGGTGACACTGGGTCCGCTGGCGTTGCAGTCCACCTGACCCGGTGCGCCCAGCCATCAAGGTCGGCCTCTCGACGGCTTCGGTCTACCCACTCAAGACCGAAGCCGCGTTCGAGGCTGCCGCCGAATTGGGTTACGACGGCGTCGAGTTGATGGTGTGGTCCGAGCCGGTCAGCCAGGACATCGGCGCCATCTCCCAGATGTCCCGCCGCTACGGCATGCCGGTGCTCTCGGTGCACGCACCCTGTCTGCTCATCTCGCAACGGGTCTGGGGGTCCGACCCGGTTCTCAAGCTGGACCGCAGCGTGCAGGCGGCTGAACGCCTGGGTGCGCAGACCGTGGTGGTGCATCCGCCGTTCCGCTGGCAGCGCCGCTACGCCGACGGCTTCAGCGACCAGGTGGCCGCGTTGGAGGAGCGCAGCGACGTCATGGTCGCGGTGGAGAACATGTTCCCGTTCCGGGCCGACAGGTTCTTCGGCTCGGGGCAATCCTCGATCGAGCGGATGCGCCGGCGCGGCGGTCGGCCCGGTGTCGGGGTGTCGGCCTTCGCGCCGTCCTACGACCCGTTGGACGGCAACCACGCCCACTACACCCTGGATCTCTCGCACACCGCGACTGCGGGCACCGACGCGCTGGACATGGCCCGCCGGATGGGCGACGGCCTGGTCCATCTGCACCTGTGCGACGGGAATGGCGCCTCCACCGACGAACACCTGGTGCCGGGCAGGGGAACCCAGCCCACCCACGAGGTATGCCAGATGCTGGCCGGCAGCGACTTCGCCGGCCATGTCGTCCTGGAGGTCACCACATCGGGGGCCCGGTCCAAGGCCGAACGCGACGGCCTGCTCGCCGAGTCGCTAGAGTTCGCGCGCACCAACCTGCTGCGTTAGAAGGCCGATGCGATGACCCGAGAAGCGATATCGGATGCGATCCCGCTTTTTTCCGATGTGATGGCGCTACGGGCGGTCCCCGGAATGCCCGGCCACTATGAGGCAAACCTCAACGCGCACTGGACAATCGGCCCGAAGCCGCACGGCGGGGTGATGATCGCCCTGTGCGCCAACGCCGCCCGTGCAGCCTACGGCGACGGCGCGCACCCGATCGCCGTGTCCGCCAACTACCTGTCCGCTCCCGATCCGGGGCCGGTCGAGTTGATCACGACCCTGCGCAAACGGGGCCGGCGGATCGGTCTGGTCGACGTCGAATTGGTGCAGCGCAGGGATGCGGGGATCCGGCAGTGCGTGCACGCGGTGGTGACCATGGGCGAGCCCGAACACGATGCGGCGCCGCTGTTCTCGGACAACCCGGTGACGGACCTGATGGCGCCGAACCCGCCCGCCGACGTCCTGCCCATCGGGCCGGGCCACCCGGCGGCCGAGATCAACAACCTCGCCCGGGGCTGCGACATCCGCCCACTGGTGGTCGAGTCGGTGACCGACGGTGCCGCCCCGAAGTTCCAGATCTGGGTGCGCCCCAAGGCGGGTCCGGTCGACGAGTTGTTCGCCCTTATGTGCGGCGACATCTCGCTGCCCGTGCCGTACGCGGTCGGGCGGCGCGGTTGGGCGCCGACCGTGCAACTGACCGCCTACCTGCGCGGCATCCCCGCCGATGGGTGGCTGCGGGTGTTGTGCACCACCACCGAGATCGGTACGGACTGGTTCGACGAAGACCACACCGTGGTCGACAGCGCAGGCCGCATCGTGGTGCAAACTCGTCAGCTTGCGCTGGTTCCCGGTCTGTAGGGTTTGGAGACTATGTCCAGAATTGCGATCGTCGGCGGCGGCAACATGGGCGAGGCGCTGTTGGCCGGCCTGCTCAAGGCCGGTCGGGCCACCCGGGATCTGGTGGTCGCCGAGAAGTCGTCCCGCCGCGCCGAACACCTGTCGCACACCTATTCGGTGCGGGTGACCGAACTGGCCGATGCCGTCGAGAACGCCGCGTTCGTGATCCTCGCGGTGAAGCCCGGGGACGTCGAACCGATCCTCACCGAGATCGCCGAGGCGGCGACCAAAGCCGAGTCCGACAGCGTCGAGCAGGTTCTGGTCAGTGTGGTCGCCGGTGTCACGACCGGCTTCTACGAGTCTCGGCTGCCCGCGGGCTTCCCGGTGATCCGGGTGATGCCCAACACCCCCGCCCTGGTCGGCGCCGGCGTCACCGCCCTGGCCGCCGGACGGTTCGCGACCGCCGTCCAGATGGCCGAGGCCGCGGAGGTTTTCGAGTGCGTGGGCGGGGTGCTGACCGTCCCGGAGAGTCAGATCGACGCCGTCACCGCCGTGTCGGGATCGGGGCCGGCGTACTTCTTCCTGTTCCTGGAAGCACTGGTGGACGCCGGGGTGGCCAACGGCCTGACCCGGGCGGTCGCCACCGATTTGGCCGCTCAGACCATGGCCGGCTCTGCCGCGATGCTGCTCGAGCGCCTCGACGACGCGCGCGCGGACCAGGCCGGCCGTCCGGACACCACGGCGGCCGAACTGCGGGCGCTGGTCACCTCGCCGGGCGGGACCACGGCTGCTGGCCTGCGCGAATTGGAGCGGGGCGGAGTCCGGGCGGCCGTGGCCGCCGCGGTGGATGCTGCGAAAACCCGCTCTGAGCAGCTGGGAATTACATCCGAGTAGTTTGAGAATTCTCTGGCGGATTAACAAACACCCGTCGCAGTAACCCCATTGGCCACGCTATTCTCCTCGTAACGCACGGATCGGTGCCAGCGGTGGGGAAGCCGCTGGAACTCTCCGTGCCTGACGATTGGGTTGCGATGACGTCTATGAACGGACGGGACTCCGCGGGCGGAAAGTCGGCGCGCGACGCCGGTGCTGAAAGCCAGCCGGTCACGAGAACTCAGTTTCTGACCGTCGCGGAAGTCGCCGCCCTCATGCGGGTCAGCAAGATGACGGTCTACCGCCTGGTCCACAACGGGGAGTTGCCGGCCGTCCGGGTGGGCCGGTCGTTCCGCGTCCACGCCAAAGCCGTCCACGATCTGCTGGAGACGTCGTACTTCGACGCAGGGTGAGGCCGCCGGGCGGCCATGGGCGCCCGCCCGGCTAACGGTTATCGGCCTTGCTTGGGTAAGGTTTGTCCCCGACACAGTGTCCTCGACGTCCTCGACAAGAGGCGACGCCCTGCGTGGGCGTTCACATACTTAGGTAGCGGAGTTCATGGGTTCAGTCATCAAGAAGCGGCGTAAGCGCATGTCGAAGAAGAAGCACCGCAAGCTGCTGCGTCGTACTCGGGTCCAGCGCAGAAAACTCGGTAAGTAGCCCCTGATCGGGCGGCCACCGTGCCGGTGCCGGTAATGCCCGATAGGCTCTAACGCATGGAATCCGGCCGCTACGGCCCCGAAGCGCCGCACTACCCCAAGGTGGTGCTGGTGACCGGTGCCTGCCGATTCCTGGGCGGTTACCTGACGGCACGCTTGGCGCAGAACCCGCTGATCAACAAGGTGATCGCCGTCGACGCGATCGCCCCCAGCAAGGACCTGCAACGCCGGATGGGTCGCGCGGAGTTCGTTCGCGCGGACATCCGGAACCCGTTCATCGCCAAGGTCATTCGCAACAGCGATGTCGACACCGTGGTCCATGCGGCGGCCGCCTCCTACGCGCCGCGGTCCGGCGGCCGGGCCACCCTCAAAGAGCTCAACGTGATGGGCGCCATGCAGCTGTTCGCGGCCTGCCAGAAGGCCCCGACGGTGCGCCGGGTCATCCTGAAGTCGACCTCGGAGGTCTACGGCTCGCACAAGTACGACCCGGTGATGCACACCGAGGACAGCAGCAGCCGCCGCCCGCTCGGGGAAGGCTTCGCCCGGGACAGCCTCGACATCGAGGGTTATGCCCGCGGTCTGGGCCGGCGTCGGCCCGACGTGGCGGTCACCATCCTGCGGTTGGCCAACATGATCGGCCCGGCGATGGACACCGCGCTGGCCCGCTACCTGTCCGGGCCGCTGGTGCCCGTCGTGCTGGGCCACGATGCGCGGCTGCAGCTGCTGCACGAGCAGGATGCGCTGGGGGCCCTGGAGCGGGCCACTATGGCCGGTCGTGCCGGCACGTTCAACATCGGCGCCGACGGCATCATCATGATGTCCCAGGCGATCCGCCGGGCCGGTCGGCTGCCGCTGGCGGTGCCGAGCTTCGGCGTGCGGGCGCTGGATTCGCTGCGCAAGGCGACGATGAACAGCGAACTCAACCGTGATCAGATCGACTATCTGAGTTACGGCCGCGTGATGGACACCACCCGGATGCGCGCCGAACTGGGCTTCGAGCCCAAGTGGAGGCCTTCGACGATTTCGTCCGGGGCCGGGGCCTGACGCCGATCATCGATCCGGAGTGGGTACGCTCGGTGGAGAGTCGCGCGCTGGAGTTGGCGCAGCGTTGGGGAGGCTCGTCAGGCGAGAGGCGGGGGATTTAGACGTGGCCGGCGACAAGGCGAAAGTCATTCCGCTGCATGCCGATTCGGGCCGCGCGGCCGCGCGTGCGGGCGCAACCCGGAAAGATCCGAAACATCCCTCGGGTCCGCCGTCGGCAGCGGCCGAGGAGACCGTCGATGCGGTCATCAGGGAACTCGGACAGCACCGCGGCGAGTCCGCGTCCAACGACCTGATTGCGCGCATCGCGGGGTTGGCCGATTTCCTGCGCAAGCGCCTCACCGGTGACTATGCCGTCGACGAGTTCGGTTTCGACCCCGAGTACAACGAGGCCGTCGTCCTGCCCGCACTGCGGTTCTTCTACGACAAGTGGTTCCGGGTCGAGGTCAGTGGGATCGAGAACCTGCCCAGCAGTGGGGCGGGTCTGGTGGTGGCCAATCATGCCGGCACCCTGCCCCTGGACGGACTGATGCTGTCCGTCGCCGTGCGCGACCATCACCCGGCCCACCGGAATCTCCGACTGCTGGCTGCCGACATGCTCTTCGACCTGCCGGTGCTCGGTCCGGTCGCCCGTAAGGCCGGGCACACCATGGCTTGCAACACCGACGCCAACCGACTGCTCGGCGACGGTGAACTGACCGCGGTCTTCCCCGAGGGGTACAAGGGGCTGGGCAAACCCTTCCGGGACCGCTACAAGCTTCAGCGCTTCGGTCGCGGCGGCTTCGTGGCCGCGGCACTGCGCGCCAAGGCGCCAATCATCCCGTGCTCGATCGTGGGTTCGGAGGAGATCTACCCGATGGTCGCCGACGTGAAGTTGCTGGCCCGGGTGCTGGGCGTGCCGTACTTCCCGATCACGCCGCTGTTCCCGCTGGCCGGCCCGCTGGGGCTGGTGCCGCTGCCGTCGAAGTGGCACATCGCCTTCGGGGAGCCCATCGACACCAGCGAGTACGACGAGCACGCCGCCGACGACCCGATGGTCACCTTCGAGATCACCGACCAGGTGCGCGAGAACATCCAGCAGACCCTGTTCGGGCTGCTCGGCCAGCGCCGCAATACGTTCCTGGGCTGACCGGGTTCCGGGCCGACCGGACTACTGGCGTGCGCGGTGCACTTCCGGCGCGGTTTATTTCCGGCCCAGTGCCGCCGCCGCGATGGCGGCCACCTGGGCGTTGTCCTCCTCCGAACCGGCCGATTCGCCGAGCATCGTGACCATCGTCGTCATCACCGGCTTGCCGTCGGCGTCGGTCACCTCGGTGCGAAGCGTGCTGATCACGGCACCGAATGACTCGACCACCGATTCCAGCCAGGAGTCGAAGTACAGCTTGTCCCCGGCGCAGATCGCGCGGTGATAGACGATCTTCTGGTCGCGGTGCAGCACCCGGGCCAGGTTGATGCCCACGTCGAAGTTGCGGAAGATGTCCAACTGCACCTGGCGTCCCGGGATCGCGATGAACGCCAGTGGCGCGACGACGTCCGGGTAGCCCGCGGCCTTGGCCGCCTCCTCGCTCAGGCTGATCGGGTCCTCGCACTGGATCGCCTTGGCGTACTCGCGGATCTTCTCTCGCCCGACGAGGTAGTAGTCCGGGTAGCGGTAGTGGGTTCCGATGATGTCGCTGGCTAAGGACATGGGGGGAGCCTATCGCGTCGCCGATCACGTCCCGACCTGCCGACCCTGCACCGCAGTGGCGCACGAGCGTGCGTCGAACGCACGCTCTGGAGGCGTGTCGGCGTACCGACACGCACCGTCGCGCCGGCTCTACTCCTGCTCGTGGCGTCGCGATACGGCCGCGGCGACGGCGCCGCCGACCGCCCCGAGGGCCAGCGCCGAGGGCACCCCGATCTTGGCGGCCTTGCGGGCGGTGCGGAAATCCCTGATCTCCCAGCCCCTTTCGCGGGCCAGTTCCCGCAGGTCGGCATCGGGGTTGATCGCCACGGCCGTTCCCACTAACGACAGCATCGGCACATCGTTGAAGCTGTCCGAGTAGGCGGTGCAACGTTTGAGATTGAGGCCCTCGCGGATGGCCAGCGCCCGCACCGCGTGCGCCTTGCCCAGACCGTGCAGGATGTCGCCGACCAGGCGGCCGGTGAACACCCCGTCGACCGACTCCGCGACCGTGCCCAGCGCCCCGGTCAGACCGAGGCGTTTGGCGATGATCTCGGCCAGCTCGTAGGGCGTCGCGGTGACCAGCCACACCTGCTGGCCGGCGTCCAGGTGCATCTGGGCCAGCGCCCTGGTGCCCGGCCAGATCTTGTCGGCGATGATCTCGTCGTAGATCTCCTCGCCCAGGGCGGACAGTTCGTCGGTGGTGCGGCCCTCGATGAAGGCCAGTGCCTTGCGCCGGCCCTCGGCGACGTCGTCGCTGTTCTCCCGGCCGGTCAACTGGAACTTGGCCTGGGCGTAGATGAACTGCCACACCTCGCTGTAGCGGAAGTACTTGCGGGCGGCCAGCCCGCGCCCGAAGTGCACCAGGGAGGAGCCCTGCACCAGGGTGTTGTCCACGTCGAAGAAGGCCGCCGCGGTCAGATCCAGCGGTGGCAAGGGTGTCGAATCGGCTTCGTCGGCACCGCCGAGGCGGGCGCCGGCCGCCAATCCCTCGACCGCCCGTTCGGCACTGGCGTCCCCGGCGCGAGCCTGCTCGTCCCCGGATCTCATGTCGATCACCCTATCGGTGGGTGCGAGACTGAGCAGTGATGAGCCGCCCACACCTCGAACTGCTCACCCGCTCCGGCTGCGGCCTGTGCGAGGGGGTCTATCGGCGGCTGACCGAATTGGCCGCGGAACTGGACTTCGAGCTGTCGAGCACCGATGTCGACGCCGCCGCCGAGGCCGGCGATCCGGCGCTCCGGGCAGAGTTCGGCGACCGGCTGCCGGTGGTTCGCCTGGACGGACGCGAGCACAGCTACTGGGATGTCGACGAGGACCGGCTTCGGTCCGACATTACCAATCGGTGAGAAGGCCGACGTCACCAATTTGTGAGAAGGCCGATGTCACCAATCGGTGACGAGTAGGCCGATTCCGGCCGGAATTTGATCGGCTCCCTGCGCAGCGATTACCGTTGCGAGTAGTTTCTCCCCAGAAACACCAGTTCCGCGGAGCCAGTTCCGCCGCCCTAAGGGAGCAAGCCAGGTGATCCTGCCGTGAGCGTGCTGCTGTTCGGGGTGTCGCATCGCAGCGCTCCGGTCTACGTTCTCGAACAGCTCTCCATCGACGAGTCCGACCAGGTCAAGCTGGTCCAGCAGGTGCTGCAGTCGCCGCTGATCACCGAGGCGATGATGCTGTCCACCTGCAACCGGGTGGAGATCTACGCCGTCGTCGACGCCTTCCACGGCGGGCTCTCGGCCATCGGCCAGGTCCTGGCCGAACACTCCGGCATGTCGATGGGCGACCTGACCAAGCACGCCTACGTGCGCTACAGCGAGGCCGCCGTCGAGCATCTCTTCGCGGTGGCCAGCGGACTGGACAGTGCGGTGGTAGGCGAGCAGCAGGTTCTGGGCCAGGTTCGCCGGGCCTATGCCACCGGCGAGGCCCATCGGACCGTCGGCCGGGTGCTGCACGATCTGGCCCAGCGTGCCCTGTCGGTGGGCAAGCGGGTGCACGCCGAAACGTCGATCGACGCCGCCGGCGCTAGTGTGGTGTCGGTGGCCCTGCACGTCGCCGCGCAGCGGCTGTACCGCCCGGAGCTGGGTCCGTCCTACACCGCTCTGGCCGGGCGCACCGCGACCGTGATCGGTGCCGGGTCGATGGGCAGTTTGACCGCGGCGCATCTGGTCCGCGCCGGGGTAACCCACGTCAACGTGGTGAACCGTTCGCTGCTGCGCGCCGAACGGCTGTCCCAGAATCTCATCGCCCAGGGCGTCGTCGCGCAGGCCATGACGCTGGAGGACCTGCCCGCCGCGATGGCCGGCTCCGATCTGGTGGTCAGCTGCACCGGGGCGGTCCGGCCGGTGGTGACGTTGGCCGACGTCCACCACGCCCTGGCCGCGACCCAGCGCGACGAGCAGGCCGAGCCGCTGGTGTTCTGCGATCTGGGGATGCCCCGCGACGTCGATCCGGCCGTCGCCGGCCTGCCCGGGGTTGCGGTGGTCGACATGGAGCGGGTGCAGCGTGAACCGTCGGCGAAGGCCGCGGCCGCCGACGCAGACTCCGCCCGCCGCATCGTGGCCGCCGAGGTGGCCGCCTACCTGGCCAACCAGCGGATGGCCGAGGTCACTCCCACCGTCACCGCGCTGCGCCAACGCGCCGCGGAAATGGTGGAGTCCGAACTGCTGCGCCTGGAGAACCGGTTGCCCGGCCTCGACGAAGCCCAGCGCAGGGAAGTCGCACGCACGGTCCAGCGGGTCGTCGACAAGCTTCTGCACGCCCCGACCGTGCGGGTCAAGCAACTGGCCGGCGCTCCGGGCGCCAACACCTACACCGAGGCGCTGCGCGAGTTGTTCGAACTCGACCCGCATACCGTCGACGCGGTGGCCGCCGGTGAGATAGTCCTGCAGCCCACGGAATCCGACGCTTGATCCGGATCGGCACCCGGGGCAGCCTGCTGGCCACCACACAGGCCGGCACCATCCGGGACGAATTGATCGCGCGCGGCCATCCGGCCGAACTGGTCATCATCTCCACCGCGGGCGACCGCTCCGACCAGCCGGTCGCCGAGATCGGCGTCGGAGTGTTCACCGCCGCACTGCGGGAGGCCATCGCCGATGGCCGCGTCGATATGGCGGTGCACTCCTACAAGGATCTCCCCACCGCCGCCGACCCACGTTTCGTCATCGCCGCAGTTCCGCGCCGCGAGGACCCGCGTGACGCGTTGGTGGCGCGGGACGGGATGGTCCTCGGCGAGTTGCCGACGGGGTCGGTGATCGGAACGTCGTCCGTGCGCAGGGGGGCACAGCTTAGAGCACTGGGTCTCGGTTTGGAAATCCGCCCCCTACGAGGCAACCTTGACACCAGGTTGAACAGGGTAAGCAGCGGTGATCTCGACGCTGTCGTGGTGGCCCGGGCGGGCTTGGCCCGGATCGGACGCCTCGGCGATATCACCGAGACGTTGGAGCCGGTACAGATGCTGCCGGCACCCGCTCAGGGTGCGCTGGCAGTGGAATGCCGATCCGACGACACCGCGCTCGCGGCGCTGTTGGCGGAGTTGGATGACCCCGACACCCGTGCCGCGGTCACCGCGGAGCGAGTCCTGCTGGCCGACTTGGAGGCGGGTTGTTCGGCGCCGGTGGGCGCGATCGCTGAGGTGGTCGAGTCCATCGATGACGATGGCCTTGTCTTCGAGGAACTGTCGCTGCGCGCCTGCGTGGCGGCGGCGGACGGGTCCGACGTGATCCGTGCCTCCGGTATCGGGACTCCCGGCCGGGCCGCAGAGCTGGGGCTCGCGGTCGCCGCGGAGTTGTTCGATCTCGGGGCGCGCGAGGTCATGTCGATCCAACTCCGCGATCAGCGTTAGAGCGGGAACCGCCGTCACAACGGTGGGTCAGGAGAAGCTATGACTGGTCACGCGACCCCGAGAGGGCGCAAGGTGAAGCCGGGACGCATCACGTTCGTCGGCTCCGGCCCCGGTGACCCGGGCCTGCTGACGACGCGCGCCCGCACCGTTCTGGCCGGGGCCGCGTGCGTGTTCACCGACCCCGACGTCCCCGAGGCGGTGCTCAAGCTCATCGGCACCGACCTGCCCCCGGCCGTCGGTCCCGCGCCGGACGGCGCCGGTCCCGAGGATCAGACCGCCCCGCCGGTGGTGTCGGTCGGTCCGGACGTGCGCCCCGCGCTGGGCGAGCCGGCCGAAGTTGCCAAAACCCTGGTGGCCGAGGCCAAGGCCGGTGCGGACGTGGTCCGCCTGGTGGCCGGCGACCCACTGTCGGTCGACTCGGTGCATGTCGAGGTCACCGCGGTGTCCAAGACCCATCTGCCGTTCGAAATCGTGCCCGGCCTGCCCGCCACCGTCGCAGTGCCCACCTACGCCGGTCTGCCGCTGGGATCGACTCACACCGTCGCCGACGTGCGCGGCGAGGTCGACTGGGCGGCACTGGCCGCCGCGCCTGGCCCGCTGATCCTGACCGCGACGGCCTCGCACCTGCCCGACGCCGCCCGCTCGCTCATCGAGTTCGGCCTGGCCGAAGCCACCCCGTGTGTGGTGACCGCGCAGGGCACCACCTGCGCGCAGCGTTCGGTGGAGTCGACCCTGCAGGGCCTGACCGACCGCGCGCTCGGTGCTGGGGACCCGTCGGGACCGCTGGCCGGGCCGCTGGTGGTCACGATCGGCAAGGCCGTCACCGCACGCGCCAAGCTGAACTGGTGGGAGAGCCGCGCCCTGTACGGCTGGACCGTGCTGGTGCCGCGCACCAAGGATCAGGCCGGTGAGATGAGCGACCGGCTGGTCGGCCACGGTGCGCTGCCCATCGAGGTGCCTACCATCGCCGTCGAGCCGCCACGCAGCCCCGCCCAGATG